>JAYVGF010000335.1:0-5910 GCA_043772415.1 Betaproteobacteria bacterium | reverse complement strand
CGTATCTCAGTCGCGCGCGTGAGTTGTGCGATCAATACCACATCCATTTTATCGCCGATGAAATCGCCGTCGGCTTCGGCCGCACCGGCACTTTTTTTGCCTACGAACAAGCCAATATCACGCCGGATTTTTTGTGTTTATCCAAAGGCATCAGCGGCGGCTATCTGCCGCTTTCTGTCGTGCTTACGTCAAATAAAATTTATCAGGCGTTTTATGCCGACGACGTAACACGCGGATTTCTGCATTCGCATTCCTATACTGGCAACGCATTGGCGTGCCGCGCGGCGTTGGCGACGCTGGATATTTTTGAGCACGAAAATATTTTACAAACCAATCGCAGCAAGCAAAAACACATCAACGCCCTCTGCGGGGAGTTAAAAAATATTCAATATAATCAACATGTTAGAAACGAAGGTATGATCTGGGCATTTGACGTAAAAACCGCTAATAAAAACTTCGCCCGCGATTTTTACGCTGAAGCATTGCTCAACGAATTGCTGTTGCGGCCGATCGGCAACACGGTATATTTTATGCCGCCTTATGTGATTGATGAACAGGAAGCGGAATTTTTGGTGAAGAGCGCGGTAAAAACTTTGCATGCAGTGATGAAAAAATAATGGCTAAAGCTTATTTCATTACCGGCACCGACACTGGCGTCGGCAAGACTTTGGTGACTTGCGCGCTGATGCAGTTGGCGCGCGCACGCGGCGATCAAGTCGGCGCGATGAAGCCTGTTGCTGCCGGGGCAGAGCTAACGCCTGCTGGGTGGATGAATGATGACGTTATCCGGCTGCAGCAAAATCTATCCTTTCAAATCGCCAATAGCGATTTGAATCCCTATAGTTTCGGCGACGCCATTGCGCCGCATATCGCGGCAGCGAATGAAAACATCAATATAGATTTGCATAAAATCGCCATCTCGTTAGAAAAAATCACCGCGCAAGCCGACTGGGTGTTTGTCGAGGGCGCGGGTGGATTCAAGGTGCCATTGAACGATCATCTTGATATGTCCGATCTCGCCGTTGCGCTTAAGCTGCCGGTGATATTAGTCGTCGGCATGCGCCTCGGCTGTCTTAATCACGCGCTGCTGACACAAGACGCCATACGCGCGCGCGGGCTCACGCTGGCAGGCTGGGTGGCGAATACGCTGGATCCGGCGATGCGGGTATTCGACGAAAATATTGCCGCGCTCAAACAACGCATACATGCGCCATTGCTCGGCATCATTCCTTATTTATCTCAGCCTGATTACGCCACCCTGCATCGACTGCCGCTGAGTTTACCTAACTGATGGAGGCCTATCTCACACCCAACGCGAGTCTATGGTTCTTATTCGCATCGAGTTTTCTCGCTGCGACTTTGCTTCCAGGCGGATCGGAGCTGGTCCTCGTCGGCGTATTAAAAATGCATCCGCAACTTTACTGGCCCGCGCTGGTCATTGGAACCATCGGCAATACGTTGGGCGGTCTGACCTCGTATTTCATCGGCAGAATTTTCCCTAAGCCTGATGCAAGCCATCGCGGGCTAAAATACGTGGAGAAATATGGCAACGCGTCGCTGTTACTCGCTTGGACACCGCTTATCGGCGATGCTTTATGCGTCGCGGCAGGTTGGTTGAGACTAAATTGGCTGTGGGTCACGCTGTTTATGGCGATAGGGAAATTTGTGCGTTATTTCGTTCTCGCTTATCCGATACACACGGGCATGATCTAACCAACTTCCGTCATTCCCGCGCAGGCGGGAATCCAGTAAAACAAAGAGGTTTTCTACAAAATGTTTTATCTGTACGAAAAATAGCGTCTCTACGATTTCTGGATTCCCGCCTGCGCGGGAATGACAGCTTTATTTATCTTCATGCTAGCCTTGTTGCAATGCGGTAAAATGTTATCTCGTAGCTCACCTTTATAAAGATAGTCCATGACCGCCCGCCTCAGAGAAATTCCGTACAACTACACCTCGTTTTCCGACCGCGAAATTGTGATCCGTTTATTAGGCGAGCCGCTTTGGCATACGCTGAATGAGCTGCGCGGCGAACGCAAGACCGGGCGCTCGGCGCGCATGTTGTACGAAGTGCTGGGCGATATTTGGGTGGTGCAACGTAACCCCTATTTGCAGGATGACCTGCTCGATAACCCCAAACGCCAGGCCGCGCTGGTCGAAGCCTTGCGCCATCGTTTGGGTGAAATTGAAAAACGCCGCGTTATCGACGCGGGCGCGAACGCTGAAGCATTATTGACGGCGCAAAGCGAAGATACGCGCACGGAAAAAGTCGGCGAGCTTTTGATTGCCGCAAAAAAAGCTGTCGATGCTTTTGAACAGGAATTCGCCGACACGCGCGTGTTGCGCAAAAAAGTACGCAAACAACTCGGCGCCGTGACGCGCAACGACAACATCCAGTTCGACGGCCTCGCACGCGTATCGCACGTCACCGACGCGACCGACTGGCGCGTGGAATATCCTTTTGTCGTCATCAATCCCGACACCGAAGACGAAATGGCTGCCATCGTCAAAGCCTGCATCGAGCTCGGCCTGACCATCATCCCGCGCGGCGGCGGCACCGGCTATACCGGCGGCGCGATTCCGCTGGATAAACTGTCTGCCGTGATCAATACGGAAAAACTCGATCGTCATGGCGCAGTGACTATGGCGAATCTCCCCGGCGTGGCCGATAAAGTACCGACGATATTCTGCGGCGCGGGCGTGGTGACCCGACGCGTGATGGAAGCCGCCGAAGCAGCCGGATTTGTATTCGCTGTCGATCCGACTTCCGCTGATGCATCCTGCATTGGCGGCAACGTCGCCATGAACGCAGGCGGCAAAAAAGCCGTGTTGTGGGGAACGGCGCTGGATAACCTCGCCTCATGGCGCATGGTGACGCCGGACGGCGATTGGATGGAAATCGAGCGGCAAGATCATAATCGCGGCAAGATCCACGACATCGATCTCGCGCGTTTCAAAATCCGCACCTTCACCCCCGACGGCAAAAAACAAATCAGCGAACGCACGTTGGACATCCCCGGCTCGCGCTTTCGCAAAACCGGGCTCGGCAAAGACGTTACCGATAAATTTCTCTCCGGCCTGCCCGGCATTCAGAAGGAAGGTTGCGACGGTATTATCACTTCTGCGACTTTTATTTTGCACAAAATGCCGGCGTTTACGCGCACCGTGTGCCTGGAGTTTTTCGGCCAAGTAAAAGATTCGGTGCCGAGCATCGTCGAAATCAAGGATTATCTCGACGCGCATCCGAAAGCGATACTCGCTGGATTGGAACATCTGGATGAGCGATATTTAAAAGCCGTCGGTTATGCGACCAAGGCCAAGCAAGCAGGACGGCCGAAAATGGTCTTGATCGGCGACATTGTCGGTGACGACGAAAATGCCGTGGCCGAAGCCGCCTCGCATGTGGTGCGCATCGCCAATGCGCGCACTGGCGAAGGCTTTATTGCCGTGTCGCCCGAAGCGCGCAAAAAATTCTGGCTCGACCGCGCGCGCACCGCCGCGATTGCCAAACACACCAACGCGTTCAAAATTAACGAAGACGTGGTGATACCGCTCAACCGACTCGGTGATTATTCCGAAGGCATCGAGCGTATCAACATTGAATTATCGACTAAAAATAAATTACGCTTGTGTGATGAATTGATAGCGTTTTTTGCTGGTGAATTACCGCTGGCGCAGGATGACGTAAAAATTCAAGCGGCGGAATTATTGAATGGTAAACCGCAGCAGGCGCAAGAATTAGTTGCTGGCGTGAAAGCGCGTTGGCAAAATTTGCTCACCAATTTAGATTCGCCTTCACAGCTCGTGGGCAAAACCAATTTCAGCGCATTGCAAGATCACTCGTTGCGCATTTCGTGGAAACAGGAAATCCTCGAACCGTTGCAACAAATTTTTATCGGTCGTATGTTTGAGCCGGTGCTGAAGCGCGCGCATGAAATCCATAAACAAGTTTTGCATAGCCGCGTGTTCATCGCGCTGCACATGCACGCGGGCGACGGTAATGTGCATACCAATATTCCGGTCAATTCCGATGATTACGGCATGTTGCAGGAAGCCAATGCCGCTGTGTCGCGCATTATGCAATTCGCGCGCGATTTGAACGGCGTGATTTCCGGCGAACACGGCATCGGTATTACCAAAATGGAATATCTCACTCAAGCCGAAGTGCAGAACTTTGTTGATTATAAAAACAAAGTGGATCCTGAGGGCCGTTTCAATAAAGGGAAATTAATGCCCGGTGCGGATTTGCGTAACGCTTATACGCCCAGCTTCGCCTTGCTCGGCACTGAATCGCTGATCATGGAACAAAGCGAAATCGGCGCGATCAATGATTCGATCAAGGATTGCTTGCGTTGCGGCAAATGCAAACCGGTCTGCGCGACGCATGTGCCGCGCGCCAATTTGCTTTATTCTCCGCGCAATAAAATTCTCGCCACGTCGTTATTGACCGAAGCGTTTTTGTACGAGGAACAAACGCGACGTGGCGTGTCGTTAAAACATTTTGATGAATTCAGCGACGTGGCGGACCACTGCACCGTGTGCCATAAATGTTTGAACCCCTGCCCGGTCGATATCGACTTCGGCGAAGTGTCCATCGCTATGCGCAATCTGCTGCGCAAACAAGGCAAGAAAAAATTTAATCCCGGCGCGGCGCTGGCGATGGGTTATTTGAATTTGCGCGATCCTTCGACGATAAAAGTGTATAAAAAAGTCGCGCTCGATTGGGGTTACAAGGCGCAGCGTCTCGGACATAAACTCGGCAAGCGCTTTGGCCTGATCCAAAACCAAGTGGCGCAACCGCCGTCGTCCGTCGGCAAGCCAACGATCAAGACGCAAGTGATCCATTTTATCAATAAACCGATGCCGGGTAATTTGCCCAAGCGCACCGCGCGCGCGCTGCTCGACATCGAAGATAACAACACGGTGCCAGTCATCCGCAACCCGAAAAAAACCAACGAGGATTCGGAAGCGGTATTTTATTTTCCCGGTTGCGGCTCGGAGCGTTTATTCGGCCAAGTTGGATTAGCTACACAAGCCATGTTGTACGAAACCGGCGCGATTACTGTTTTGCCGCCAGGATATTTATGCTGTGGCTATCCGCAAACTTCATCAGGGCAAGCCGACAAAGGCGAAAAAATCACCACCGATAATCGCGTGTTGTTCCATCGCGTCGCCAATACGCTGAATTATCTCGACATCAAAACCGTGATTGTTTCCTGCGGCACCTGCATGGATCAATTGCAAAAATACCAGTTCGATAAAATTTTCCCCGGCTGTCGCTTGCTCGATATCCACGAATATTTATTGGAAAAAGGCGTCAAGCTCGAAGGCGTCAACGGCGTGCGTTATATGTACCACGACCCCTGCCACTCGCCGATGAAAACCTATCAACCGATGAAAGTCGTCAACGAATTAATGGGCAGCAAAGTCGATCTGAACGAGCGCTGCTGCGGCGAATCGGGCACCTTGGCCGCGACGCGCGCGGATATTTCTACCCAGGTGCGTTATCGCAAAGAAGAAGAAATGCGCAAAGGCGCAGATAGAATGCGCGAAGGCGGCTTCGACGGCGAAGTCAAAATCCTCACTTCCTGCCCATCCTGCCTGCAAGGTTTGTCGCGCTACGATAATGATTCCGGCACTACGGCGGACTATATCGTGGTGGAAATGGCGAAACATTTGCTCGGCGAAAACTGGATGGCGGACTACGTGAATAAGGCTAACCACGGCGGCATAGAGCGGGTTTTGCTGTAAATACCTGAATGAAGAAACTTATTTTCTTCAAGGCTAGTGTAAACATGTGTCAGCTGCTGCTTGCCGCCGGAGCAAAAAATCCTTAAGATTCAAGCATGACTTGTGAATTATGCGATTCCAATGGCGGGGAAGTTTTGTTACGCACTGAATCCTTGCGGG
>JAYVGF010000334.1:0-5154 GCA_043772415.1 Betaproteobacteria bacterium | reverse complement strand
ACGATACCGTCGGTAACGGATACCACGGTGCCGGTGGTGCGGGCGTCTGCGGTAGTTTGCAGATTCTGGATTTTGCTTTTGATCAGGTCACTGATTTCTGCGGGGTTCAACTGCATGATGTCTCCTAGTCGGGCGCATCGCGCCCATCACTTACTGTTTAAGCGTTGTCGCCATTTGGTCCAAGCGACCGCGCACGGATGCGTCGATCACCACGTCGCCCACGGTCACCTTCACGCCGCCGATAAGGCCTGCATTCACGGTAACTTTGGCGCGCACTTCTTTTTTGAAGCGGGTTTTCAGCATGCTGATGAGCTCACTGACTTGCGTGTCGTTTAGCGGCATCGCGGTCTCGACCAAGGCTTCTACTTCGCCTTGCTCGGCGGCCTTGAGCAATTCGTATTGATGTTTAATCGCCGGCAAAATGCCCAGACGATTATTGTCGATCAATACGCGCACCATGCGTTTGCCGTCATCGTTCAACTTGCCTTCGCACACGGCGAGGAAAGTTTTTTCCAGGTCGGTCGATTGCACGTTGGGGTCGCCGATCATGCCTTGCATGGTGGGATCAGCCGAAATCGCCGAGGTAAAATCCAGCATCTTCGACCAATCGGCAAAGCTATTACCCTGCTTGGCCAGCTTGAACACAGCTTCGGCGTAAGGACGGGCGATGGTGGAAAGTTCAGCCACTTAGAGCTCCGTCTTTAACGCGTTGAGTAAATCAGCATGCGCGGAAGCATTCACTTCCCGCTTGAGGATTTTTTCGGCGCCGGACACGACGAGATCAGCCACTTTGCCGCGCAGGGTTTCTTTTGCGCGGGCGACTTCTTGTTCGATCTCGGCTTTCGCGCCAGTAATAATGCGCTGGCCTTCAGTCGTTGCCGTACCTTTGGATTCTTCGACTATTTCGGAAGCACGTTTTTCGGCCAGGGCAATTATTTCCGAAGCTTGCGTTTTAGCGTCGCGAATCACTTCGCTGGAACGCTTTTCCGCCAACTCAAGATCATGCTTGCCGCGCTCGGCGGCTTGCAGGCCGTCAGAGATTTTTTTGGCGCGTTCGTCCAATGCTTTTATCAGCGGTGGCCACACGAATTTCATCGTGAACCAAGCCAGAATAAAAAACACGAAGAACTGAGCAAATAGCGTTGCGTTTAAGTTCATGGGTTACCTTTCGCAAAGTCGCCGAAATAATTCGGCGGCGGTTACGCGGGAATTAGCCGGCAAACGGGTTAGCGAAAGCAAACATCATGGCGATACCAACGCCGATCAGGAACGCCGCGTCGATCAAACCAGCTAACAAGAACATCTTGGTTTGCAGCGTGTTCATCAGTTCAGGTTGGCGAGCTGCGGCTTCAATATATTTTCCGCCCATCAAGCCGATACCGATACAGGCACCAATCGCGCCCAAGCCAATAATAAGACCGCAAGCCAAAGCAACCATTGCGACGTTTGTCATGACAACTCCTTGTGTTAATAAATCTAGTGGTTAATAAAAAATCAAAAAAAGCTTTAGGGGGCTCTGATTAGATTCGAGATCTAAGCAAGACTAGGCGCGAACATAAAATATCGACGCAGCATATATTAAATATGTAAGGAGATATTTTTTGTGAGCAACGACGTATTGCGACGATATCGAATTTAATCAGGGCCCCCATTAGTGATGTTCGTGCGCCTGGCCGATATAAACCAGGGTGAGCATCATGAAAATAAACGCTTGCAACACAACAATCAAAATATGAAATATAGCCCAGATGGTACCGGCCACGACATGCCCGAAGAAACCGAACACGGTGGCGGTGCTGCCGAGCAATGCGATCAACATGAATACCAATTCTCCAGCGTACATATTGCCGAACAGCCGCATGCCGAGCGATACGGTTTTGGCGACGTATTCAATAATGTTCAGGCCGAGGTTGGCAGGAATCAGCCACCATTTATCGCCGAACGGCGCGGCGATCAACTCATGCGCGAAACCGCCGAGGCCTTTAATTTTGATGCTGTAGTAAATCATCAGCGCAAACACGCCGAGCGCCATGCCGAGCGTGCCGTTCAAATCGGCGGTCGGGACCGAACGCACATATTTGATGCCGACTAATTCGCCTAAGCGCGGCAGTAAATCCACCGGCAAGAAGTCCATGGCGTTCATGAAAAACACCCAGACAAAAACAGTGAGCGCGAGCGGAGCGATAAAAGTACGGTTGCCGTGAACGATGTTTTTGGATTGCTCTTCGACCATTTCGACGATCATTTCGACGAAGGCTTGCAAGCGGCCGGGCACGCCGGCTGTAGCTTTGCGCGCCACAAAATACATGATGCCGATACCGAGCATTCCCATCAATATGGAAAAGACCACTGTATCAATATTGATAACGCTGAAGTCGATAATCGAGGTCTGCTTTTTCGTCCCCAGCTGTTGCAGGTGGTGGACGATGTATTCGGAAGATGTCGGAGCGGAATGATCGGCGGCCATGATGTCTTATATCTTTTTGAAAAATAGTATTGCCACAAAATAACTTTTAAGTGCCGCGATGAGCCCAAGCAACAGCGCCCACCACACCAGATTGCCATACAACTTCACGACGGCTATTAACAACAGCAACATCGATAAAACTTTAATCGCTTCGCCGATAAAAAAGGTTGCGGCGGTCGCCCGGTTGTTGCGCGCCGTCATACTCAAGCGCAACGCCAACAACGCGTTCGGCACAAAACACACCAACCCCCCCAACAGCGCCGAAAGGGCTGCATGTTGTCCGCCAAACCAAGCCGCAATTACAGCTACAAAGAGGGCGGCGGCGATTTGTAATAAAACGATACGAAGCATATTCAAAAAGGGGTTTTAACGGCTAAATTACGAAAATTCAATGTAATCAGCGGGGTTCAAACTGCCAGCTTCGCAAAACTTTGCAATTATAGCGGGAGCAGCGTCCCAGCGTCAAACAGTTGTTGCGGCGCATTAACGCTTCTTCCCCGTTAGTTTTTCGATAATGCCGTCGAGCTGGTCCAAATTGCCGTATTGAATCACCAAGCTGCCCGCTCCTTTTGCTTTGGGTTTCAGCGTTACATGCGCGCCGAGAGCGTCGGCAATTTCTTCTTCCACCTTTAGTAGGTCGGCGTCGGCACGTTTGGCAGGCTGGGCTAATTTCACCTTGCCTTCGAGCATGACTTGACGCTCGGTTTCGCGCACCGACCAATTTTTGGCGATGGCTTCGGTGGCCAGCGCGATTTGTTTCGCGCCGGATACACCGAGCAATGCGCGCGCGTGGCCCATGTCGAGCTTGCCTTGCATGACCATATCTTGCACCGGCTTCGCTAGTTGTGTCAGGCGCAGCAGATTGGTGACCGCGCTGCGCGAGCGGCCGACGGCTTTGGCGGCGCTCTCGTGCGTCATGCTGAATTCGTCGATTAAGCGCTGGATGCCGAAAGCTTCTTCCATCGGGTTCAAGTCTTCGCGCTGGATGTTTTCGATCAGCGCCATCGCCAACGTGGCTTCGTTGGCGACGCTGCGGCTGATGACTTGTACTTCGGCCAACCCGGCTAATTTCGCCGCGCGCCAGCGGCGTTCACCGGCGATGATTTCAAATTTATCCGCGCCCAACGAGCGAACCAGAATCGGCTGCATGATGCCATGTTCTTTTATTGACTCGGCCAACTCAGCCAAGGATGCCTGATCCATGTGGGTGCGCGGCTGGTATTTGCCCGGCTGAAGTTGGCCCAGCTTCACGGTGAGCAGGCGCTCACCCACCTCTAATGCCGGCGCGGGCGCTGGGCTGGGCGCTTTGTTGCCGCCTAATAACGCATCGAGGCCGCGTCCTAAGCCTTTGTTTTTATTCAATTATTTCCTCTGCTTTGGGTGATTTTTTATGCTCGGCAGTAATGCCTTCGCGCTCCAGTAATTCGCGCGCGAACGCCAAGTGCGCGATCGCGCCTTTGGATTGCATATCATGCTGCAACACCGATTTGCCGAAACTCGGCGCTTCGGCGATGCGGATATTGCGCGGGATGACGGTATCGAACACCTTGGCGCCGAAGTGCTGTTTGATCTGCTCGGACACTTGCACGGTGAGCGCGCTGCGCGGGTCGTACATGGTGCGCACCAGGGCTTCGATTTCAATTGTCGGATTGAGGTTTTCTTTGACTTTGCGCAGCGTGCCGACCAGATCGCTCAACCCTTCCAGCGCGTAATATTCGCATTGCATGGGAATGATGACGGCATCGGCAGCGGTGAGCGCGTTGACGGTGAGCAAATTCAGCGCGGGCGGGCAGTCGATGAGGACAAAATCATATTCGTTATGGCTAGTCGCGAAAGCTTCCTTCAGGCGAAACTCGCGCCGCTCCAGATCGATCATTTCGATTTCCGCGCCGGCCAGCTCGCGATTGGCAGGCAGCACGTCGTAACCGGCTTCGGATTTCACCCGCGCTTCATTCAATGTCGCTTCGCCTAGCAAAAGGTCGTAAATATTATTCTCCGGTTCGCCTTTATCGATACCACTACCCGTCGTCGCGTTGCCTTGCGGATCGAGATCGACCAGCAACACGCGCTGACCGTAATGCGCCAGGCTGGCAGCGAGATTCACCGCGACAGAGGTTTTGCCGACGCCGCCTTTTTGATTGGTGATAGCGAAAATTTTCATGGGGTTTTTCTTAGGCGTTTTGTTTTAACACGACCAGATGGCGTTTCGCATCGAGCTCGGGCACATGCAGTTCGGCGACTTTTTCTACTTGGAAACTTGGGGATAATTTCAATATTTCTTCGTGCGGATACACGCCCTTCATCGCCAGCATTTGGCCATCGCGCCCGAGCAAATGTCCGGCTTGATCGACGAATTCACTCAAGTCGGAATAGGCGCGCGAAATGATGGCGTCGAATTTTTTGACGGTTTGCCACAACTCGACGCGTTCGTTAATCACTTCGCAATTCGTCAACCCCAATTCGGTTTTTGCTTGCGTCATAAACGCAGTTTTTTTGTGATTGCTATCAAGCATGGTGACACGCAAATCGGGACGCGCAATCGCCAGCGGAATGCCGGGCAAACCGGCGCCGCTGCCGACATCAAGCAAATTATTTTTCCCCGCGACAAATGGCAACACGGTGAGGCTGTCGAGCACATGCAGGGTGATCATTTTGTCCAGCTCGCGCACGGCGGTGAGGTTGTGGAC
>JAYVGF010000333.1:0-6468 GCA_043772415.1 Betaproteobacteria bacterium | reverse complement strand
AAAATGTTGGAGCACAGCTAAGGAATGATTTGCCCCTATATTAACTTATTCAATTAAATCAAATAGTTACAATATATTACTACTCAATTATTTTTTTCGGTTTCAATGGCTTAACCCCGGCAACAAAACCTTCAAGCCGGTAACAAAAATTTCCACCGCAACTGCCATCAATATTAAACCCATCAAACGCACGGCGATGTTAATGCCGGTCTTGCCGAGCAATTTACTTACCGGCATGGCAGCGCGTAAACCTATCCAACACGCAACGCCGACCAACAAACAACATGCGACGATGATCATGCGATGTTTCCAGTCGGCAGATTCGGTCGCGTAAATAATCGTGGTGGAAATCGCGCCCGGCCCAGCTAATAACGGAATGGCTATCGGCACCACGGCGATGCTGTCCTTGTCGTGGGCTTCGGCTTCTTCTTCGTCGGTTTGTTTGTCGCGTACTTGTTTGACTTGCAACATGGCAGTCGCCATGAGGAAAATCAAAATCGCGCCCGCGACTTTGAACGATGAAATCGAAATGCCGAAAAACGCGAGTACAGAATCGCCGACCAGCGTGGCCACCACCAGCACAATGGCGACGGCAATGCTGGCCGTGCGAGCAATGTTCGCGCGGTCTTTGTCGGGGAAATGCCCCGCCATGATGATAAACGACGGAATCGCCGCCAGCGGATCGACAATCACCAGCAAGGCGACCAGTATCTTGACGTACTCCTGCCATTCGAGCATGGAAATCCCTTATTTTTTATTTAACGCTATGGCTTCTGCTTCGAGTAAATGCTCGACTAATCCGTTGACGCCGTCTTCGACCATATCGAGAACCGTATCAAAGCCTTGGGCATTGCCGTAATACGGATCGGGCACATCACGGCCCTTATATTTTTCGCTGAAATTCAAAAATAAGTGCAGCTTGTGCGCGTACTCATTGGGAATTTGTTTTTTTAACCAGGCGATATTTTGTTTATCCATTGCGAGCAGGTAATCAAACCCCTCGTAGTCCGGTTGATTCACTTCGCGTGCGCGTATCTGCGTCAGGTCATAACCACGTGTAGCCGCGTGTAACACCGCACGCTTGTCCGGCGGTTGGCCGGCGTGAAAGCCGATAGTCCCAGCGGAATCTACTGTGATATCGGCGCCCAGCCCGCGCACCTGCGCAACGTGACGCAACACACCTTCGGCCGTAGGGGATCGGCAAATATTGCCCATACAAACAAACAAGATTTTAGTCATGCCTCACTCTGGATTCAGGAACAATTGTTGTTTGATTTTTTTTAATTGATCGCGCAACCCGGCCGCCTTTTCAAATTCAAGATTTTTCGCCGCAGCAAACATGTCTTTTTCCAATTTTTTCATGCTTTGCGCCAACTGCTTTTCGCTCATCGCGTCGTAACGCGCCTGTTCCTGCGCGGCTTTGCGGCCTTCTTGCGCCGACTCCGCATCATACATGCCGTCGATATAATCCTTAATGCGTTTTTCCACGCCCTTGGGCACGATACCATGCAGTTTGTTGAAGGCAATTTGCTTGTTGCGCCGGCGCTCGGTTTCACCCATCGCGCGCTGCATCGAGTTTGTGATTTTATCGGCATATAAAATCGCCTTCCCGTTCAAATGTCGCGCGGCGCGGCCCATGGTTTGGATCAGAGAACGTTCAGAACGCAAGAAGCCCTCTTTGTCTGCATCCAAAATCGCTACCAGCGACACTTCGGGAATATCCAAACCTTCACGCAACAAGTTAATACCGACCAGCACATCAAACACACCGAGACGCAAATCGCGGATGATTTCCACCCGCTCCACGGTTTCGATATCCGAGTGTAAATAACGCACCTTGATTTTATGCTCGGTTAAATAATCGGTGAGGTCTTCCGACATGCGCTTGGTCAGCGTCGTGACCAGCACACGTTCACCCACGGCAACGCGTTTGGTGATCTCGGAAAATAAATCATCCACCTGGCTTGAAGCGGGACGCACTTCAACTTGCGGATCGACCAAGCCGGTTGGACGCACCAACTGTTCGACCACCTGCCCTTGATGATTGGCTTCGTATTCCGACGGCGTGGCAGAGACGAAAACCGTTTGTTTCATCATGCGCTCGAATTCTTCGAACTTGAGCGGACGGTTATCCAGCGCTGAAGGCAAACGAAAACCGTAATCGACCAAATTTTCCTTGCGCGCCCGATCGCCTTTATACATCGCGCCGATTTGCGGAATGGTCACATGGCTTTCGTCGATAAACATAATCGCGTTTTTCGGCAAATACTCAATCAGAGTAGGCGGCGCTTCACCCGGCCCGCGACCGGACAAGTGGCGCGAATAGTTTTCGATGCCTTTGCAAAAACCCAGTTCGTTGAGCATTTCCAAATCGAACAAGGTGCGCTGGTCGATGCGCTGAAGTTCCAACAATTTATTATTGGCGGCAAAAAATTCTTTGCGTTCGTACAATTCTTTTTTAATCGCTTCGATAGCATTCAAAGTCGTATCGCGCGGAGTTACGTAATGACTGCTGGCATATACGGTAAATAGTTGAATTTTTTGAATAATTTGCCCGGTCAACGGATCGAAAATCAGCAGGTTTTCAATCTCGTCATCGAAAAAAGATATGCGCAATGCGTGTTCTGAATTTTCTGCCGGAAATACGTCAATCACATCGCCACGCACGCGGAACACGCCGCGCTTGAATTCAATTTCGTTGCGTTCGTATTGCATGGCGGTAAGTTGTTTGATCACACCGCGATGGTCGGCCTTATCGCCCTTGCGCACCAACATCCGCATATCATAATAATCATCCGGATCACCGATACCGTAAATTGCCGACACGGTGGCGACGATGATGACGTCCTTGCGTTCGAGCAAGGATTTGGTCGCCGACAAGCGCATTTGCTCGATATGTTCGTTGATGCTGGAATCTTTTTCGATAAACAAATCGCGCGACGGCACGTAGGCCTCGGGCTGGTAATAATCGTAATACGAAACGAAATACTCCACCGCATTCTCGGGGAAAAATTCGCGGAACTCGGAATATAATTGCGCCGCCAAAGTTTTGTTCGGTGCCATCACGATGGCAGGACGGCCGGTTTCAGCGATGACGTTGGCTACCGTGTAAGTTTTGCCCGAGCCGGTGACGCCGAGCAAGGTTTGATACTGCAGCCCATCGCCCAGACCCGCTACCAATTGCTTGATTGCCTCGGGTTGATCGCCTGCAGGCTCGAACGGCCGGTGCAGTTTGTAGGGACTATCCGGAAAAGTGACTACGCGAGCCGCCGCGTGCGCTTGTTTAATCGGTAAAGGGACGACGACACCCATAAATTTCCCTGCGAAAAGATGACGGTTTACGTTAAAATACGGCTGCTGCAAAAAATCAAAACCACCTGATATTGTAAGCCTCTAATCCATTTAGTTCCACGAACTTGTGAGTTTGCCTAATATGACCTTATTTTCCGCAGTAGAAATGGCTCCGCGCGATCCTATCTTGGGCCTTAACGAAGCATTCATCGCCGACACTCGGCCGACCAAAGTCAATCTTGGTGTAGGCGTCTATTTTAACGAAGAAGGCAAAATTCCCCTGCTGCGCGCGGTGCGCGAAGCGGAAAAAGCCCGCCTCGAAGCCGCAGCGCCACGCGGCTATTTACCGATTGAAGGCATCGCCGCTTATGACCAAGCAGTGCAGAAACTATTGCTCGGCACGACTTCGCCGTTAATCGAGGAAGGTAAAGTTGTCACCGCACAAGCTCTCGGCGGCACCGGCGCACTGAAAATCGGCGCGGATTATCTCAAACGCTTATTGCCTGACGCGCAAGTGTTCATCAGCGACCCAAGCTGGGAAAATCACCGTGCATTGTTTGAAGCGGCTGGTTTCAAAGTCAATAATTATCCCTATTACGACGCGGCAACGCATGGCGTGAATTTCACCGGCATGTTAACAGCGCTCAACTCCATGCCCGCGCGTACTATCGTGGTATTGCACGCTTGCTGCCACAACCCCACCGGCGTGGACTTAAGCAACGAGCAATGGAAGCAAATCGTCGCGACAGTGAAAGCGCGCGACCTGGTGCCCTTCCTCGACATGGCGTATCAAGGCTTCGGCGACAACATCGAATCCGACGGCGGCGCAGTGCGCATGTTCGCCAACGCGGGCATCTCGTGTTTGGTCTCCAGCTCGTTCTCCAAATCATTTTCTCTCTATGGCGAGCGCGTCGGCGCACTCAGCATCATCACCGCCAGCATAGATGAAACCGCCAAAGTATTGTCGCAACTCAAACGCGTCATCCGCACCAACTACTCCAACCCACCGACCCACGGTGGGACTATTGTAGCTGCGGTATTGAATAGCCCAGAACTGCGCGCCACATGGGAAAAAGAACTAGGCGAAATGCGCGACCGCATTAAACTCATGCGCAATTTGCTGGTTAACAAACTACAAGCCGCAGGTATAGAACGCGATTTTTCCTTCGTCAACGCTCAGCGCGGCATGTTCTCTTACTCCGGCCTCACGCCCGAGCAAGTAGAGAAATTGAGAAACGAATTCGGCATTTATGCGGTTGGGACAGGACGGATTTGCGTCGCAGCACTGAATAACAAAAATATCGATTATGTGACCGACGCCATAGCCAAAGTGCTGAAATAAGGAAAAGCGACGTAGTGCTTTGACTAGCGCGCAAAAACCGCTATAATTGCGCTCTTCAATTCCCTGATAGCTCAGCTGGTAGAGCGACGGACTGTTAATCCGCAGGTCCCTGGTTCGAGTCCAGGTCGGGGAGCCAGCATTACTAAGGGTTAGCTAATCAGCTAACCCTTTTTTATTTTATACCTATAGTAAGCCGTCGCCAGACTAACTATATTTTCTGGTCGGTGGCAGTCTCGGCAAATTGCCTTAACACTTCGTAGCGCACGCCATCGGTTTCAGAAACGGATTGCATCAGCGCAAATCCTTGCGTCTGCCAATTTATAGGCTCGTCGATTTCCCTCGGCTCCAACCAACGCGCCTTACGTAACAAGGTCACATGCGGCACGAAGGGTTTGGTGTCGAAGCCGAATCCCTCCTGCCGTAAGGCCTGTTGCAGGTTATTGACCAACAGAGTTAATCCTAGTGGCGTTTGCGAAGGCGCGATCCACACTACTCTGCTGTTGCGGAATGCGCCGATGCAGTCGAGGTTCAGTGAAAAAGATTCCGGCTTGATGCTTTCCACCGCATTTATCAAGCGCGGAATATCGGCCTGATTGAATGAACCAATGAATACTAAAGTGAGATGTATATTGTGTGCGGCAATCGGTTTGCCGCCACCATCGGGCTGAATACGGCGCGCGATTTGCGCAAGCCGCTGCTGCAGCACTGCATCAGGCCACAGGGCAAAAAAAAGTCGGCAGTGTGGGTTTAGTGGAATAATTTTTTTGCTTCGTCGAGGGATAAATTCTAAGCCGCCTGATAACGCATAAATATATAAACGTTATCGCGCACGCATTCGCTGATGCAATTTTCGCGTTTAATCGGTATACTAATTTATCAGTATAATCATATAGTTACATAATAATTGCATTCAACATGTCATCTGGATCAAAGCACACGCACGAACTATTTTATTTGTGCGTACTCAAGAAGATTAATAAAGAATTTGATTTTACCTTCAATATTATTAGAGACTCTCTGTGCAAAGTATTTATTCTAACCTCATTGGTTTCGGCCTCCCTATTTCTGTCGGCGGGAAAAGGTTAAACTCTGTCGTAATGGACAATAAGACAGAGCCTGCGACGCAGCCCGATGTAACCCGAAAACCGGATGTCGATCTGGAATTGGTCACGCGTGCGCAAAACGGCGACCGTACAGCGTTCAACGCGCTTGTGGTGCGCCATCAGCGCCGGTTGGCCAATGCCATCTCGCGTTTTATCCGTATTCCCCAAGAAGTTGAAGACGTCACGCAGGAAGCGTTCATTAAGGCTTATCGCGGATTAAAATCATTTCGCGGCGACAGCAGTTTTTCCACTTGGCTGCATCGCATCGGCGTGAATACGGCAAAAAATCACCTCGTCGCGCAGAAGCGCAAGTTGCCCGCGCACAGACTCAAAAATGAAGAACAGGATAACGACTGGCAAGAAACTTCCCTCGCTGGCGCGAATATCGAAGACCCGGAACGGCTGCTTCTGACCAAGCAAATTGGTGAAGCGGTTGCCGCCGCAATGAGCACGCTGCCGGAAAACGAACGCACCGCCCTTACCTTGCGCGAGCTGGATGGGGAGAGTTACGAATCAATTGCTGAAATTATGAGCTGTCCTGTTGGCACGGTTCGCTCGCGTATTTTCCGCGCGCGCGAGCATGTGGCCAAAGCGCTGAAGCCGCTGCTCGAACCGAACCGCAACAGGAGATGGTGACATGAACGAAAAATTATCCCTGTTGATGGACGGCCAATTGGAAGCGAATGAAATTTCGCCTTTGCTCGATCTACTGAAAAATAACCCCGACGCACG
>JAYVGF010000332.1:0-6973 GCA_043772415.1 Betaproteobacteria bacterium | reverse complement strand
TCTTGAACCGACATTTCCCATCATCACCGTCGCCGGCACGAACGGCAAAGGCTCGACTTGCGCGTATCTCGAAGCGATATTGAGTCGCGCCGGTTATCGCGTCGGTTGTTATACTTCACCGCATTTACTCGAGTACAACGAACGCGTGCGCATCATGGGCCGCGTGGTGGATGATCGCGCGCTGTGCGATGCGTTTGCGCAAATCGAAAGTGCGCGCGGCGATATTTCGCTCACTTATTTCGAGTTCGGCACGCTTGCCGCTATGTTGTTGTTTAATATAAATAATTTAGATGCCGTTATTCTCGAAGTGGGGCTGGGTGGCAGGCTGGATGCGGTGAATGCCTTTGATGCGGACTGCTCGATTATCGTCAGCGTCGATCTCGATCATCAAGATTATCTCGGCGACACGCGCGAAAAAATCGGCATGGAAAAAGCCGGCGTGTATCGCGCGAATAAACCGGCGATATGTGGTGACATCGAGCCGCCAAGCAGCGTGATCGAACACGCAAAAAATATCGGCGCAGATTTACAGCTCATCAATAAAGATTTTGGTTTTGTCAAAATGGAACAGCAATGGCAATTCTGGAATCACGCCGGTAAAAAACATGCGTTGCCGTATCCGGCGTTGCGCGGGACGTATCAATTGCACAATGCCTCGTGTGCGTTGGCCGCGCTCGACGCGCTGAGAGAAAAACTACCGGTGTCGTTGAACGACATCAAACGCGGTTTGCTCGAAGTGGAATTGCCCGGTCGCCTACAAGTGTTGCCCGGCCAACCGGCGGTGATACTCGATGTCGCGCACAATCCGCACGCGGCAGCGGCATTGGCATCGGGCTTGGGCAATATGGGTTTTTATCAAAACACCCACGCCGTATTCGCCATGCTGAAAGACAAAGATATCGCCAGCGTGATTAACGCTGTGAAACATCGTGTCGATAGCTGGTACGTCGCCGGTTTGCCGGTCCCGCGCGGCGCATCGGACGAAATGTTGGCAGAACTATTGGAACGAGCAGGCGAGGGCGCAAAAACCCGCCGCTTTTCCAGCGTTGTAAACGCCTATGCCGCAGCCTGTGAAGCAGCGGCGCAAAATGATAGAATCATCGTATTCGGTTCGTTTTACACCGTGGCCGAGGTGATGCGGGTTGTTCGTCAGCGTAATTAGCGGGCAGCCGTCACTGAAACCCGACGCATAGAGAGTGACGATTATGGCTACTGCCCAATCTCCTGAATTACAACACATCAAATCGCGTAACCGCCGTCGCTTGATCGGCGCCATCGCACTCGTCGCCGCACTGGTCGTATTTCTGCCCATGTTGCTCGACAAGGGGCCGAAGCCGTTGAAGCAGGACATCGCGATCAATATTCCCGCCAAGGAAGGCGAGGGATATAAGCCGCTGAATCCGCCCGCCAAACCTGCGGCAGACAAAACGGTTGATAAAAAATCTACTGAGGCGAAATCGTTCGATCCGCAAGTGGTACCACCCGCGCCATCGATCGATGTTAAACGCGGCGCGCCGCAAACTTCAGCGAACGACGTGACCAAACCAGCAGGCCCAGGGCGCAACGCAGTATTGAAGCCGATGTCCAAAGTATTGGTTCCCATCGACGGGACCGTAGCGCCTGCTGTTCCTGCAGCGGCCAGCGCGCCAGCGCCCACACCCGCTCCGGTAACCACACCCGCACCGGCAAAACCAGCCGCACCAGAAAAAACACCGGCAGGAAAATTCGCGGTGCAAATCGGTGTGTTCTCCGATCCTGCCAACGCCAAGGAAATCCAGGCCAAGCTTGCGGTCAAAGGTTTTAAGTCCAGCGCAGAAACTTTAGCGGACGGAAAAATTCGCGTGCGCATACTCGGTTACGCCACGCGTGATGAAGCCGACAAGGCCTTACCCGGCATCCATGAAGTGGCGAAAAATGCCTACGCGTTTGTTCTATAAAATATTTAATATAATCAATAACTTACGTGACTCTATTTGATTGGGCAGTATTAATAATTATTGGCTTGTCGAGTTTGCTCGGGCTGATGCGCGGCGCGATACGCGAAGTGTTGGCGTTGCTGGGTTGGGTGGTCGCCTTTTTAGTCGCCCGACAATTCGGGGTAGCGTTTGCCGCCATGTTGACGCCTTTAGTGGCGAATGATGCGCTGAGATTATTGTTGTCGTTCGCGATTTTATTTGTCGCAACGATGTTGGTGATGGCACTAGGGCGCATGGCATTGACCGAGATTGTGAAAAAAATCGGGCTCGGCGGTGCGGATAAATTTTTAGGTTTGTTGATAGGCGTCGCGCGCGGCGGATTAATCGTTTTGGTGTTCGTGTTGTTGGCCGGCATGACGGCGCTGCCGCAACAAGCGGATTGGAAAAATGCTTACAGCAGCCGTTGGTTTGAAATCATGGCGGAGAATATGAAGCCGTGGTTGCCCGAAGGTATGGCGAAGCGCATCAACTTCGGCTTCATCGCCACCTGACAGTTTATTAAATAGGAAACACACTATGTGCGGCATAATCGGCATCGTAGCAAAAAGCGCGGCGAACCAGATGTTGTATGACGGTTTGCTGGTGTTGCAACATCGCGGGCAAGACGCTGCGGGTATCTGCACAGCGGAAGGCGCGAGCTTCCATATGCACAAGGGCAGCGGACTGGTGCGCGACGTATTCCGCACACGTAATATGCGCGAGCTGAGTGGCAACATGGGTATCGGCCATTGCCGCTATCCGACGGCGGGTTCCGCCGCCGCCGCCGCCGAAGCGCAACCGTTTTATGTCAACTCACCTTTCGGTATCGTGCTCAGTCACAACGGCAATCTCACCAACGCCGAGCAACTGAAGCATGATTTATTTATCGAAGACCTGCGACACGTCAACACCAATTCCGATTCCGAAGTTTTGCTCAACGTGCTCGCGCATGAACTACAAGCTGCAGCAGGCGGACATCGTTTAACGCCGGGCGCGATATTCGAAGCAGTCAAAGGCGTGCATCGTCGTGTGCGCGGCGCGTATGCCGTCGTCGCGATGATCGCCGGCTATGGCTTGCTCGCCTTCCGCGACCCCTTCGGCATACGCCCGTTGGTGATCGGAAAAAATGCCACCGAACACGGCACGGAATTTATGGTCGCCTCGGAAAGCGTCGCCGTCGATTCCTTAGGTTTTGAAATGCTACGCGATGTCGCGCCGGGCGAAGCGATATTGGTCGATGAAAGCGGTAATTTTTTCAGCCGCCAGTGCGCCGATCATCCAGTATTGAATCCGTGCATTTTCGAATATGTTTATTTCGCGCGACCCGATACCGTCATCAACGGCATCTCGGTTTATGAAACGCGCATGCGCATGGGCGTCAGCCTGGCGGATAAAATCGTCGCCACCGGAAGAGGCAAAGACATCGACGTAGTGATACCAATACCCGACACCAGCCGGCCGATCGCCATGCAATTGTCGGTGAAACTCGGCGTGCCGTACCGCGAAGGCTTTATCAAAAACCGTTATATCGGCCGCACCTTCATCATGCCCGGCCAAGCCTTGCGCAAACGCTCGGTGCGACAAAAGCTCAACGCCATCGCACTCGAATTCAAAGACAAAAATGTGTTGCTGGTCGATGACTCCATCGTACGCGGGACGACCAGCCGCGAGATCGTACAAATGGCGCGCGACTGCGGCGCGAAAAAAGTCTATTTCGCTTCCGCCGCGCCGCCAGTGCGTTTTCCTAACGTGTATGGCATCGACATGCCGACGCGTTCGGAATTGTTGGCGACCGGCCGCACCGACGAAGAAATCGCCAAAGAAATCGGCGCGGACGCCGTGTTCTATCAGGACCTCGATGCGCTGATCAAAGACGTGCAAGCCAGCAACCCCGACATCACGCGTTTCGATACCTCGTGCTTCGACGGCGTCTATGTCACCGGCGACGTGACGCCAGCGTATTTGCAATCGATAGAAAGCGAACGCGACAGCGGCCGCGACAGCGACGGCGACGACCACACTGCCAAGCAATTGGATTTGAATTTGATGGTGGAGAATTCATAAAAATAAAGCGTAGCATGGGTGCAACCCATCACTTCAACAAATAGCAGGGTTGATGGGTTGCACCCATCCTACGATACGGATTTGACAGCTACAAAACCACAAGGTAAATTACCTCATCAGCGCCGATTTGATTTCAGCTTGCGGGCGCATAATAAATACAGCTAAAGCGACGACTAACCCGTTTAGCGTTGCGCTGAACGGGTTTTTTGTTTTCAGGAGAAACAATAATGACTGATAAATATCATATCGATACTTTGGCCGTGCGCGCCGGCACACACCGCAGCGAATTCGGCGAACATTCGGAAGCGATGTATCTCACGTCGAGCTTCGTGTTCAACAGCGCAGCGCAAGCCGCCGCGCGTTTCTCAGGCGCGGAGCCGGGCAATGTTTATTCGCGTTTTACTAATCCGACTGTCACTGCATTTCAAGAACGACTCGCCGCGCTCGAAGGAGCAGAAGCCTGCGTCGCGACCAGCAGCGGCATGTCCGCCATTCTCGCGTGCGTCATGGGTTTGTTGTCGGCGGGCGATCATATCGTTTCTTCCGCCAGCATCTTCGGCGCGACCACACAGTTGTTCAACAATGTCTTGAAACGCTTCGGCATCGAGACGACTTATGTGTCGTTAACCGATGTAGCCGCATGGGAAAAAGCCGTCAAGCCCAACACCAAAATGTTTTACGTCGAAACGCCATCCAACCCGATGACGGAAATTGCCGACATCGCAGCACTATCAAAAATATCAATTAAATCAAATAGTTACCTTGTAGTTGATAATTGTTTCTGCACGCCGGTTTTGCAACAGCCCTTCAAACTCGGCGCGGATATTGTCATTCATTCCGCGACAAAATTTCTCGACGGCCAAGGCCGCGTGATGGGCGGCGCGGTGCTCGGTTCTAAGCACATCATCATCGACAAAGGTGTGTTTCAATTCCTGCGCACTGCCGGTCCTTCGATGAGTCCGTTCAATGCATGGGTATTGCTCAAAGGATTAGAGACGCTGAAGATACGCATGCAAGCGCAGTCCCAAACCGCGCTCGAACTCGCGCAATGGCTGGAAGCGCAAGCGAATGTGGCGCGGGTGTATTACCCAGGACTAGCATCACACCCGCAACACCAACTCGCCATGCAACAGCAAACCTCCGGCGGCGCAATTTTATCGTTCGAAGTCAAAGGCGGCAAAGCAGCAGCCTGGCGCGTCATTGACGCCACCAAAATGATCTCCATCACCGCCAACATCGGCGACACCAAATCCACCGTCACCCATCCGGCCACCACCACGCACGGACGTATCAGCGACGCAGAGCGCGCAGCGGCGGGGATTGGTGATGGCTTGTTGCGTGTGGCGGTGGGGTTGGAGAATATTGAGGATATTAAAGCGGATTTGGCGCGGGGATTGAACGCCTAAAAATGTAGCCTGGATGCGGCGAAGCGGAATCCGAGTTTCATTTAAGCGATGGAAACTTCCCCGGATTACGCTGGACTTCATCCGGGCTACGCTTATTGTTGTGCGAGTTATATCAACAGCGAAAATCAGAGCTTTCGCTTGGACTCAGGATGACAAGCCTGTTATGACTACCGTCCCCTCCTTTTCAAGGGGAGGGATAGGGTGGGGATGGGTTTGCCCAATGGCGCATTATCACCTCCGCCCATCAAAAAATTCGCGCAACATAAACGCTTCCAATCCATCGTTATCTTCCATCCGCGCGGAGAGAGTGATAGCTCGGCTGAGTTTGTGCGAGTCCCAGGTGAAATCGCCTTTGTAATGCGTGCGGATGAGTTCGATCATGCGGCGGATGATGGCGAGTTCGACGTCGCCCAATAATCCGGCATCGACTTCGATGACTTCACGCCACGAATTATTTTTGTCGGTCTTCCAGCCGTTAAATGAGAACTGACCGGTGCGGGTGCCTTTGCTCAACACTTGGAATACGCCATTGGTGCCATCGCGCTTGGTAGCGAGTGTGGCGAGATTGCGATTGATGTTGGCGGCGGCGATATCGCCGGCGGAAGGCTGGCGACCATTTTGCTCATCGGTATTTTCCTGTGCTTGTCTTGCTGCACGTTTGGCGTTAAGCATCGCCATCATGTCCATGGCAGGCGCTGGCGACGTTTCGGCGACGGGCGGCGTAGGGGTTTCAATCTTTGGCGCGGGTGTCGGTTCAAGTATCGGCGGCGTTTGCGGCAAGGGCGGCGCGAAGGTGGGCGCGGTCACAACCGTGGTGCGGCGTTGTGGCGGCGTTGGTTTCGGTTTGCGTTGCGGTTGTGCGGCTGCGGTCTTGGCTGGCGCTGATTCTTCGGGAATCATGATAAGGCTAATAGGTTTGCCGGAACTTTGATGGACTGCACGTGGAATATTTTTTTGCGTATGCAGCCAGAGAAAGACAAACAACAAATGCAGCAATACCGTGAAAATAATGCCCATCGCATTACTGCGTCGGAAACGGATATGCATCTCATCATCGGCTCGCGCCCATGGGGTAAATAGTGCGCGAGGGGGAGAGAAGGACATGGTTAAATGACAGCAACGTTGACGTGGTAAGAGTGGAGCTGAATGGGGAAGTTCATTTATCTAATTTTATTGGGCTACAACCATATTCATCACACTGCAAATACCCTCCGGTCTCATTCCAATCTTTCAAAACAAATCGCTCACAAATTTTTCCGTCCAAATGATGATGATGCAACGCAGGCCGATGAGTGTGGCCGTGGATCAGGCGAGGATATTTAGTTTTGCGGAGTAAATCGTGCACGGCAGATTCAGTGACGTCCATGATGTCCATAGCTTTTATTTTTTTTGACTGTTCGCTTTGCGCGCGCATTTTTTCAACTGTGGCTCTGCGTTCGCTCAACGGCTGGGCGAGGAATTGTTGTTGGAACGCTGGGTCGCGCACTTGATTGCGGAAGGCTATATATTCTGCGTCTGCGGTGCACAGAGCATCACCGTGGGTGAGCA
>JAYVGF010000331.1:0-14773 GCA_043772415.1 Betaproteobacteria bacterium | reverse complement strand
GGAAAACTGCTGGCACTGCTGATTAATGCGACGGCTCTGTATTTCGCCCTGAGTTTTCGCGGCGTAAGCCTGCAATTACGCGAGGTACAGCAAGCGCTGCAGCGGGACGACATCGACGACGCGCGGACTAAGTTGGGAGATTATCTGGATCGCAGCGTGGTTTTGTATAGCCGCGATGAATTGAGCCGCGTGACGATCGAGCAGATTTTACTTTCTGCGCACAAAGATTTGTTCGCACCGATGATCTGGTTTCTGGTGTTGCCCGGCCCCATCGGTCCGTTGTTTTATATTCTGGCGCGGGAATTGGCAGATGCCTGGTCGCACAACGACAGCGTGCAAGAAAATACGGATCAAACCACCGCCTTGCCGCCGTTCGGACATTTTGCCCAGCAGGTGTGGGAGTGGATAGACTGGGTACCGCGTCGGATTACCGCGCTGAGTTTCGGCATCGCCGGTGACTTTCAGGACGCCATGGAATGCTGGCGCGCGCAAGCGCATACGTGGCCGCGACCCAATGACGGCATCGTGCTGGCCAGCGGAGCGGGCGCATTGGAAGTTCGTCTGGGCCTACCGCTCACCACGGCAGCAGGCGCAGACTACCGTCCGGAGATCGGCACCGGTGAACATGTCCAGGTGGATTTTGTAGAAAGCGCCGAAGGCCTGGTCTGGCGCGCCTTGGCGTTGTGGCTCGCGGTGCTGGTGTTGGTGACGCTCGCCAGCGCAATTACTTTTGTGACGACAAATTTTTCACTCTAAGGCGAATGTAAAAATCGCCCAGCGAACGAAAGGTATCAACCATGAAAACTTTTTTGTTACATAAAATCCTGCGCCTCATCACGATCGTCAGCTTGATGCTTATGCTGCAAGCTTGCGTCACTACCATTGTAGGCGCGGTCGTCGATACGGCAATTGAAGTGGTGAAGATACCGTTCAAGGTCGGCGGTGCGATTATCGATGCCGCTAGCAGTGACAAAGCGCAAGATAAAAAAGACCACACTGAAAAAAAATAGCTCGCCTGGCATGACCGCTATACAGAATCCTAAAACCTTATTAAAATCAATAAATTATATAATTATTGAGTATCGAATGGGGTAAAGACTGTATAGCCAAATCGTTCAGTATTATCTAGAATTTCTATTGATAAATCGATCTCCTGACACTGCTGCCGTATTGAGGAATTTTATGTCCAATCTTGCCGTTCAGAATCAACCGGAAGTGCTGGCGTATATCGCGCAAAAAGATAATCGCAGCTTGGATAATCCATCCGGCCCGATTAGCGCTGCCGATTATTATCGCGAAAACGGTTATGTCGTCATGCGTAATGTGATTCCGCATCCCATACTCGATAGGATGGTGAACGCCTATAAATCAAAACTACTCGCCTCGAACGAGCGGTTTTATCGCACCATGAACCAGAAATTTGAAAAAAATCGTTTTGATACCCACGGCCATGTGATCCAGACATTTCAAGACGTCCACTCCTATGCAAATATTCCGGAAATAAAAAACGCCGCGCTGGATATTTATTTTTGCGACGAGTTGCAGCAGGCCTTATTTCAGGCCACCGGCTTTACCTCCCATTTTTTCACCCAATCCATGCTGTTTGATCGCAGCGGCGCGACGCGCCCGCATCAGGATTGGTGGTACACCGACAGCGTACCGAGCGGCCAGATAACCGGCGTGTGGATTGCGCTGGAAGATATCGACGAAAAATCCGGCCGCTTTTATTGCCAGCCGCGCACGCAGCGCATGGACGCATTTCACGCCGGCCTACCCGGCCTGACCCATGAAGAATGGTTAGCGCGGCATCGCAAATATCTGGAAGAACACCGCAACGACCTGCATGCACCGGACTTGAAAAAAGGCGACATTATGTTTTTCAGTAGCGGCGTAGTGCATGGTGCGCTTGAAGTTAAGGATGAAAGTTTTTCCAGAAAATCCATGACCGGACATTTCTGCCCGTCCCACATGGGCATGGGTAACCTGCACGGGCAAAGGCTCAGTGTAAAGCTCACCCCACGCGGCAAATATCAATATGTCGATTCACCGCGTCCCTATACTTTGCGCGCGCATGCGCGCAGTGTGCTCAAAGCCTGGGCATTTAATAATCCGATGATTCTGTATAGCTATCGCAGGCTGCGCAGCAAGGCTTAAAAATATTGGTAGATATAAAATATAAAGAAGCTGACGTGTTCAGCTTCTTTTTTTTGCATCATTTTTGCTGCCAAGAAAAGGATTCATCGCCTGCAACGCATCGTGCTTGGCAATGAGGTTCTGGTAAAACTTCAAGCGTCTTTTGTTGACGTCCGGCGAACCGGTAATGGCACAGCCCGGTTCCTGCAAGTGGCGGCAATTACTGAAACGGCATTGGCCTATCAACGGGCGGAATTCCGGCATGGAATAAGTGATGTCGTCGTCGTTCAAATGAAACAAACCGAATTCCTGAAAGCCGGGCGAATCAATAATTTTAGAATCCGCGTCGATGTGATACATCTGAGTCGAAGTTGTGGTGTGTTTGCCTGAATCCAGCGCGGAGGAGATTTCGCCAGTACGCGCTTTCGCATCTGGTAATAGCGCGTTGAGCAAAGTGGATTTACCCATGCCCGACTCGCCCAATAACACACTGGTTTTCCCGATCAGGCGCGCACGTAGCGGAGCGACGTCTTGCTGTGCCGACAGGACTAATAATTCGTAACCCAACGTTGGGTAAACTGCCAAGGCTTTCAGCGCTAACTGAGTTTCCGCTACTAGATCGGCTTTGTTCAGCACGATCAGCGCGCTAATCTCTGCAGCCTCGGCGGCGAGGAGGGCGGCGTTCAATATATCTTCGTTATAACTCGGCACTGAAGCAATCACGATGACCACTTGCGTCACATTGGCGGCAAATAATTTTTCGCGAAACGTATCGGAGCGATAGAGCAGGGAGGTGCGCGGCAAAATTGTTTCAATCACGCCTTGATGGCTTTTGGCTGGAGTGACGACAACCTTGTCGCCGCAGGCGATGCCGGTTTTACGGCCGCGTGTGGTGCAGTGGATGATTTGATGGTCGTGCGTTTGCACGTCGCAATGTCGGCCAAAAGTGCCGACCACCAAACCGTGTAGCGTTGCCGCCGTCGAAGCTTTAAGTGTTTTCAGAATCTAGATTTCCATTAGCGCATCAAGTTTGGCGGCGCAAATGAAATCGTTTTCCGACAAGCCTTTTATCGCATGAGTGATATAACTGACGACGCATTGATTGTAGGAGACGACGATATCCGGATGATGATCCTCGCGATGCGACACCCATGCGCTGGCATTGACGAAGGCTATAGTTTGATAATAATCCTTGAAACGAAATGTTTTGCGCAACACACCGTCGTTGATTTCCCAGCCGTCAATTTTTTTCAGTAGTGCTGCTGCTTCGCTGGCTTGCAATGGCGGTACACCACCTTCACAAGGCACGCAGCGTTTTTTTAGTAAATTGATATATGCCATAAGTATTTGATTTATATAGAATTTATGTTTGCGCCATATTACGCAAATTCGCCACGCGTATCGCTGCGGGCGGATGCGAATCGTAAATCATGGAGTGCAACGGATCCGGTGTCAGCGTCGAGGCATTATCTTTATATAGTTTCACTAGAGCAGTAATCAAATCCGACGCATTGGTTTGTTGCGCGGCGTATTGGTCGGCTTCGAATTCGTGCTTGCGCGAATAAAAACTCGACAGCGGTTGCAGGATGAACATGAACACCGGCATCACCATAAAAAATAATACCAGCGCCATGCCGGTGCTTTGTCGGCCGGCATTCAATCCGCTATAGAACCAACTCTGATTCATCAGGAATCCGAGCACGCCAAGCATGATAAGGCTCACCGCGAAACTCAACGCGATGCGTTTAATCACATGACGGCGCTTGAAGTGGCCGAGCTCGTGCGCGAGTACGGCTTCGATTTCTTCGGTGGTGAGGCGCGTGAGCAGGGTATCGAAAAATACGATGCGCTTGGTTTTGCCGAAGCCGGTGAAATAGGCGTTGCCGTGCGAGCTGCGCTTGCTGCCGTCCATGACGAACAATCCTTGCGCTTTGAAACCGCATTTGCCGAGTAATGCTTCGATGCGGGTTTTCAAAGCTTGATTATCCAGCGGAGAAAATTTATTGAACAGCGGCGCTATCCAGGTGGGGAATATCGCCAGCAAAATCACATTGAACGCCATCCAGCCGAGCCATGCGTAGAACCACCAGTATGCGCCGAGCGAATTCATCATCCACATTGCGGCGAGTATCAGCGGTACGCCGATTGCTGCTCCGAGCAAAGTTTGTTTGAGCAAATCGACGATGAATAATTTCGCGGTCATCTGGTTAAAACCGAAGCGTGCTTCAATGCCGAATGTGCGGTAAAGCGACAAGGGCAAATTGATAACGCCGCTGACAATGGTGACGCCGAACGCCAACAGTACGCCATGCCATAGTGTGTCACCGGCCAGATTGCGCGCGAGGCCGTCCAGCCAACGCAGACCGCCGCCGAGGGTGAATAGCAAAAGTAAAAGTGCATCGATGCCCATGTCGAGCATATTGAGCTTGGTTTTGGCGCGGCTATAGTCGGCGGCTTTCTGGTGGGCATCAAGCGTGATGGTCTGGGTAAATTCGCCGGGCACAGTTTCGCGATGGGCGCCGATATGCCGGAAGTGACGCGTAGCCAACCACAACTTGGCGCCTGTAGTGAGGAGCAAGGCCGCAAGAAAAATCCAGCTAAATGAATTCATGTTTTATCCAAAAGAAACAAACGTCTATGCTAGTTCAGGCTTGTATGACAGAATAAGCGCGGTTTGGTTTATATACGATGCATTATTTTACTTAATTTGAAGCAGGATAACATGGCAAACGACAATCAACGGCTAATCTGGATAGACATGGAAATGACCGGGCTGTCGCCGGATACCGATCGCATTATTGAAGTCGCGTTAGTCGTGACGGATAGCGACCTCAACACTGTTGCTGAAGCGCCGGTAATGGTGGTGCATCAAAGTGATGCTGTGCTGGACGGCATGGATAGCTGGAACAAAGGTACGCACGCGAAATCGGGATTAATCGACAAAGTGAAAGCCTCGCGGCATGACGAAGCGGCAGTGGAGACGGCGATGATAGAGTTTCTCAAGCAGCACGTTGCGGCAAGGATATCGCCTATGTGCGGTAATTCAATTTGCCAGGACCGGCGTTTTCTCGCGCGCACCATGCCCAAGCTGGAAGATTATTTCCACTACCGCAATCTGGATGTTTCGACGTTAAAAGAATTGGCCAAGCGCTGGAAACCGGAAATAGCAGCCGGCCTGACCAAGCACGGCAAGCACGAGGCACTGGCGGATATTTACGAATCCATCGAAGAATTAAAATACTATCGCGAGCATTTCATCCGGGTCTAGTAAAGCAACCCATACTTATCTCGCTACAGCTTGTTGTTTTTTATACTCGCTTATCCTGTCCGTTACCAAATAAGGCGACTCGCGGCGACGCAGTAGTATGGGCAAGTTTGCTTCTTTACGCTCAGGCAGCGAACTGGGTAAAGCTGGTTTGTCTTGGCGGGTTCCGGTGAGCAAACCCAAATAGCGTGAGCCTTGCAACACTACTTCGGCTTGCGTCTGGCTGGCAAACGGGCCGAAAAATACTACGCCGCTAGTATATTGACGTTCAATACCGTCCATTTTCAATACCAAATAATGCCCCGGGTCGAGTTCAGTGCCGTAGTGTGTTTGGTAAGGGAAAGACTCTTGCTCAGTAGTAGTGAGAAGGTGGTTGTTCATCACGCGGACGATTTCTGCATTCCAGGATTTCATCGGATCACCTCGCTCAGTTAGTTTCATAACCATATCAACGATAGTCACACTATCGCCATCAGCGCAGGCTGAAATGTTTGTCGGAATATTCCTACAAACAACGGGGTAATCAGAGAACTATGTTATTTTTCAAGGCGTAATGCGTGAGCTCGGAATTGTTCTGCAAATTCATTTTCACCAATATGCGCGAGCGATAGGTGCTGATGGTCTTGATCGAGAGCTGCATCTCATCGGCGATTTGCGTGGGCGATCTGCCGCTGGCTATCATGCGCAGCACCGTGAATTCGCGATCTGACAGGGTTTCGTGCAGCGCGCCGCTGGGTTGGGCCAAATCACCCGCCAAGCGTTCCGCCAGCGATAAACTGACATAGGTACCTCCGTCCGCGACTTTACGTATGGCGTTGACCAATTCTTTCGGCGCGCTTTCCTTGGCCAGATAACCGGCAGCGCCGGCTCTGAGTACGCGCACCGCGTATTGATCTTCCGGAAACATACTCAGTATCAGTACCCGCGTATGCGGTTTTTCCGCTTTGATCAGTTTCAGCACATCGAGGCCGCTTTTCCCCGGCAAGGAAATGTCCAGCAGCACCACATCGAAATGTGCGGAGCGGATTTGTTGTATCGCTTCAAAACTATTGGCCGCCTCACCCTCTACCAGCATGCCGGCCTCGTTGGCGAGTATGCGTTTCAAGCCTTCCCGCACAATAGCGTGGTCATCGACCAACAATAGCTTGACTACTTGTAGGCGATTTTTATTTAGCGCAACGCCATTCATCATCAGTGTATCTCCACAGGGGATATGGGATGGGTATTGTGCACCGGCATATGTACCGATACGACCGTCCCTTCGCCGGGTTCGCTACGAATGGAAAATTCTCCGCCAAACGTGTGAGCACGTTCGTACATGCCGAGCAAGCCTAGCGATTGCGTATTCAGCAATTCGGCTTCCGACATGCCTTGGCCGTTGTCGCTGATTTTCATATGCACATCATGTTCTGTCGCATCGACCTGAATGGTGACGCGGGTTGCGCGCGAATGCCGCGCGACATTAGTCAGGGTTTCCTGGAAGATGCGGAATATCGCGGTAGCTTCATCTTGCTGCATATCCAGATCTTGTACGCTCATTTTCAGCTCGCACGGTATCTTCATGCGATTTTGCAATTCCTGCGCCTGCCATTCAATCGCCGCCCACAGGCCGAGGTTATCCAGAATGCTGGGGCGCAAGTCGGTGGCAATTTTTCTCACCGTACCGATACAATCGTCCACTTTGTTTATCATGTCGGCTAATTTTTCCGCCAGCTTAGGATCTGTGTTTCCCAGTTTGTCGCCATGCCAGCTTAAGTCCATTTTCAGCGCGGTGAGAGATGCCCCGAGTTCGTCATGGATTTCGCGCGAGATTTTACTGCGCTCAGCTTCGCGCGCGGTCTGCAAGTGGTTGGACAATTCGCGCAGTTGTTTGCGCGACTGTTCCAGTTCGTGTTCCCATTTGCGCCGTTCGGTAATGTTGCGGCATACCGCTTGGCTTTTGATGACGCGATTATTTTCCACGACCATGCGTACGTTTTGTCCCAGCCAAATTTCTGTGCCGTCTTTGGCGACGACGGGAAATTCAAAATAGCTGCTCGGATTTCTGTTTTTGAATTGGTTGATATAAAAATTTTCTACCCGTTCTCTCCAGTCCGGCGGGATAACCATGCTGTAATGGTTGCCGATGGCTTCTTCAGATGAGTATTTGAGCAATCTTTGGGCGTTGGGATTGATAAAGGAAAAATGACCCTGGACGTCGGTTGCGTAAATAATATCATCGGCGTTTTCAATCAACTCGCGAAAATGCGTTTCGCTTTCACGCAGCCTGATTTCAGCGCGCTTTTTTTCCGTCACGTCATGCACGATGGTGTAAACCAAATTACGTCCGCCGATGCTTACCGGGCCTGCATGGATATCGACGTCGCGTATTTCGCCTGAGGCGAGGCGATGCTGGAATTCAAAACGCTGCTTTTCCCGCGATTGCGCTTTTGCCAGTGCTGACTTGATTTTTTCATGACTTAGCGTATTGATTTTGGAGATGGGTATGCCACGCAAGGTTTCAATCGCGTAGCCGTAAAATGCAGCGGCAGCCGGATTGGCATCCACCAGTGTGCCGGTTTCCGGGTCGGCTAATAATTGTACCGAGGGATGGCTCTCAAACATTTGCCGATAGCGGACTTCGCTATCGCGCAAAGCCAATTGGGCATTGCGCGATTCAGTAATATCGTAAAGGCTGGTGTGGCTGTGCAGGAATTTTCCCTCTGCATTCAAGATGGCGCGGGAATTTGCCATGGCGGTAAACAGGCTGCCATCGCGACGGCGTATTTCATATTCAATTTCACGGATGCTGCCATCGTCGTGTTTGAAAAAATCATAGGATTCTTCAAATCTTTTGCGTGATGGTTCCGTGAGCATGTCGGTGATAGGCATTTTGCCGATCACTTCTTCACGCGCATAGCCCAGCCATTTTAGTTCGGTGTCGTTTATTTTGATGAATACGCCATTTTCGTCCAGTGAGTGATAGCCGCAGGGAGCCTGGTTATACAAGTCCGCCATTTCGTTGGCGGTTTTTTGTAACGCTTCTTGCGCCAGTTTGGCTTCGCCTATATCGGTCATCATGCCGAGCATGCCTTGGTAGACTTCATGTTTGTCGAAGATGGGTGTGGCGGTTGAGCGCACCCAAGTAGCCGTGCCGTTTTTATGCTGCAAACGAAAATCAAATGGCCCCTTGACGCCGGCAATGCGCTCGGCAATGCGTCCCTTGGATATAGCGACATCATCAGGAAAAACAAAGCTGAAGGCTTCTTTGCCTACAATTTCCTCGGTTTGGTAGCCAATTAATTCAGCCATGCGTGGACTGGCATAGGTAACGATATTTTTGGTATCGGCCGTCCACACTGCTTCGTAGGCCGTTTCCAGCATGCGGCGATAACGCGCTTCACTTTCGCGCAATGCGTTATCCGCCATTTTGCGCGCGGTGATGTCGCGGTAAAAAGCCACCATGCCGATAATATTGCCTGCTGTATCGCAATGCGGCGCGACGATGCCGGCAACCCAGAAACGATTACCACTTTGCGGAATGGTAATTTCTTCGTCCGGCACATTGGCGATATGACCGCCGAGCACGTGTTGCATGAGTTTGCGTATAGACTCTTCGCGCGCGCGTAGAAAGGGGAACGCGTCCAACTGGTCGCGTCCGATAACATCGCGCGCAACGACGCCGGTGATTTCTTCCATGCGTTTGTTCCATAAAACACAGCGCAGGGCTTTGTCATAGACGACGATACCTTCGGCCGAATGGTCAATGATCTCGCGGTATAAATTTTCGGAGGGGATTGTGTCGGGCATGGAAGACATCATTCAGAAAGCAGTCCACTTACATATAGCTCAAACTAATCAGGCTGGCAACATCGTCGATGAAAAATCGTCAGTCAATTATTCGCTATTATAAAAATTATTAATATAATCAAATAGTTATATTAAGACTCATTTTGCAGAGGCGACATGCCGCGGCGCTGTGTTTTATGCAGCGCCGCGCTATGCCTCACACAGCGTGCGGTCGTTTCACTCGGAACCAGGCCGCATACAGCGCAGGTAAAAATAATAGCGTCAGCAAGGTGGCGACAAACAAGCCGCCCATAATCGCTGTAGCCATGGGGCCGAAGAACGCGCTGCGTGATAACGGAATCATCGCCAATATGGCGGCCGCGGCGGTCAATACGATAGGCCGAAAACGCCGTACCGTCGCATCGATAATCGCATCCCACGGTGGGTGGCCCAAGTTTATGTCGTGGTCGATTTGGTCCACCAGGATGACCGAGTTGCGCATGATCATGCCTGATAAGGCGATAGTGCCGAGCATGGCGACAAAGCCGAATGGCTTGTTGCCGATCAATAATGCCAAGGTCACGCCGATGATGCCGAGCGGGGCGGTGAGTAACACCATGAACATCCGGCTGAAGCTGTGCAACTGCATCATCAATACGGTGAGTACGACAGCAATAAACAAAGGCACGCCAGCCACAATCGACTTACCGCCTTTGGCGCTTTCTTCCACGGCACCGCCGGTTTCCAGTTTGTAACCACCGGGTAATTTTGCGCGTATGGGGTCGAGCTGTTTTTCGATTTGCGCGGTGACCACCGGCGCTTGCATGGTGCCGTAGATGCTGCCGCGCGCATTCACACTGGGGTATAAATTGCGCCGCCAGACGATGCCGCGCTCGAAACCGAAAGTCACTTTGGCGAATTGTGACAAAGGAACACTTTTGCCGACGCGAGTCGGAATGGAAAGATTTTCGATCTGGGATAAATAAATCCGTTCTTCCGGCGCGCCGCGTACCAATACTTCAATTAATTTGTCACGCTCGCGGAAGCTGGTGACATTAAATCCATTGAGCGAGTTATTCAGCAGGAAAGATAAATCCTGCGAGCTGACACCGAGCAAACGGGCTTTTTCCTGGTCGATTTGTATGTTGATCGATTTGGATTGCTCGTTCCAGTCGAGTTGCACATTGGTGAGATGTTTATTTTGGCGCATGATTTCCGCTACTTCGGCGGCGTATTTTTGCACCACGGGAATCTCCGGCCCGGTGACGCGAAATTGCACCGGAAACCCGACCGGCGGGCCATTTTCCAGACGGTTGATGTTGCCGCGCAAATGAGGAAAATCGGTTTCGAACAATTTAATTAATTTGTTGCGTAATACTTCGCGTTCTTTGGTTCCCTTGGTCAAAATCACGAACTGGGCAAAATTAACGTTGGGCAATTGCTGGTCCAGCGGCAAATAAAAACGCGGGCTGCCGGTGCCGATATAACTGACGTAGTTTTCGATGTTGGCATCGTCAGCAATGATTTTCTCCAGTTTTTTTGCTTCTGTTTCTGTCGCAACAAATGACGAGCCTTCCGGCAAGCGCAAATCCACCAACAGCTCAGGCCTCGTGGAATCGGGGAAAAATTGTTGCTGCACAAAATTGCCAAAGCTAAAAATAGAAAGCGCGAATATCGCCGCAGTCAGCAACATCACCGTTTTGCGGTAATTCACGCACCATTCAACGACTTTACGAAAGCGGGTATAAAAAGGCGTGTGATAGACCGCGTGTTCGTCATGTTGCGGTGGCTCTGCAGCCAAAACCGCGCCTCGATGAGAAAGCGTATTGGCAAAATCTTTGAAGCCTATCCTGCGCAGAATATTCGCCATGCGTTCAAACAACTTCGCCCGCGCAATATTTTTATTTTTGAAATCAGGTAAAAGTTTGAATCCGAGATAAGGAATAAAGATGACGGCTGCTATCCATGAAATCAATAATGCAATCACGGTCACTTGAAAAATCGCGCGCGTATATTCGCCGGTGGCCGATTGTGCGGTGGCTATCGGTAAAAAACCTGCGGCGGTAACCAGCGTGCCGGTCAACATGGGGAAGGCAGTGCTGGTATAGGCAAAGCTCGCGGCTTTTACGCGGTCGTAACCTTGTTCCATTTTGATCGCCATCATTTCCACCGCGATGATCGCGTCATCGACCAATAGCCCGAGTGCCAATACCAGCGCGCCCAACGAAATTTTGTGCAGGCCGATGTTGAAAATATTCATAAAGAAAAAAGTCGCCGCCAGCACTAGCGGTATCGATAGCGCCACCACGATGCCGGTGCGCAGGCCGAGGCTGAAGAAACTCACAATCAGCACAATGATGACGGCTTCGGCCAAGGTCTGTATAAATTCATTGATGGATCGTGCCACCGCGCGCGGTTGGCTGGAAATCAGTTGAAAGTCGAGTCCAACCGGCAGAGTAGATTGGATGCGCTTCATCTCCTTATCGAGATTTTTCCCTAGCTGAATAATGTCACCGCCTTGGGTCATCGCGACACCCAATTCGATGGCTTCCTTGCCCATGAAGCGGACTTTGGGTTGCGGCGGGTCGGCGTAACCGCGATAGATGCGCGCGATGTCGCCCAGGCGGAAACTGCGGTTGCCGGCACGAATAATTATGTTGCGTACGTTTTCCGCCGTCTCGAAATCGCCGCTGACGCGCAGGAAGATTTTGTCGCTGGCCGTTTCATAACTGCCTGCGGCGGTCATGGCGTTTTGTGCTTGTAGTGTGGTGAAAATCAGATTGGGGTCTAATCCCAAAGTGGCGAGCTTGGTGTTGGATAGCTCAACGAATATTTTTTCTTCCTGATCGCCGATGATATCCACTTTGGATACATCGGGCACACGCAATAATTCCAACCGCACGTTGTCAGCATAAGATTTCAGTTGCGCGTAGCTATAGCCGTCGCCGCTCAGGGTAAATAAGTTGCCTAGCGTGTCGCCGAATTCATCATTAAAAAACGGGCCGTTAATGCTGCTGGGTAAAGTGTGGCGCATATCGCCGACTTTTTTGCGCGCCTGATACCATGAATTGGGTACTTCCGCTGCGGGAGTGGAATCTTTTAGCAGGATAATAATTTGCGATTCGCCCGGCTTGGAATAACTGCGCAGCACATCGACGTAGGGGACTTCTTGTAATTTTTTTTCCAACCTTTGGGTAATTTGTAATTCAGTTTCCTGTGCGCTGGCGCCGTTCCATAAGGTGCGCAGCACCATCACTTTGAAAGTGAAGGGCGGATCTTCCGACTGACCAAGTTTGCCGTAAGAGAAGGTGCCGATTACGCCTAGCATAATCATGACGAATAATACGAAAGGGCGGTGGGACAGTGCCCACTCGGACATATTGAATGACTTCATGATTTGCCCGCTTCAGTAGAGACACCAAGCAAGCGCACAGCTTGACCCTGTGTCAATTTATGCACGCCAGCGGTGACTATCTGTTCACCTTCTTTCAAGCCGGATAGGACTACCACGCCGTCTTCGCGATAAGCGCCGGTCACAATCTGGCGCAGTTGTACTTGGCTGGCCTTGGTATCCACCACCCAGACCGCAGGTTGATTATCTTTTTGATACAGTGCCGTCAACGGAATCACCGCCACATTGGCCGCGCCATTTTGTTGCAGCATCACGTTGGCGGTCATGCCGAGTTTTACCTCTGCCGCATCGAGTATGCTGATTCTGGTGGTATAAGTTCGTGTCGTAGCATCGGCGCCGGGCGCTACTTCGCGCACTTTGCCACGAAATACTTTATCCGGCGCGGCCCATAAGCGCACGGCAACTAAATCGACTTTTTTAATTTCCGCCACGCGGTTTTCCGGCACGTTGATGACCACTTCTTTTTCATCCAAGCGCGCCAGCTTAACCACCGCTTGGCCTGCGGCGACGACTTGACCTGCCTCAGCATTAACCGCCGTAATGATGCCGTCGTAATCGGCTAACAGAGATGCATAAGCACTTTGGTTCACGCTGACGGAGGCTTGCGAACGCGCGGTAGCGAGTTTTGCCTGGGCGCTGTTGAAGCTATTCAACTTGGCGTCATAAACAGCTTTGCTGATGAAATTTTTATCCAGTAAATCTTTGTTGCGCTCCAATTCGGCTTTGGCAAAATCAAATTCGGTTTGAGCCACGGCAACTTGCGATTGCGCTGACTGCGCACCAAGGCGTACATCTTGCGAGTCAAGGCTGGCGAGCAGTGTGCCTTTTTTTACCAATGCACCGAGCTCTGCCGGGCGCGAAATGATTTTTCCGCCGATGCGAAAACCCAAATCGGTTTCACGGCGCGCGCGTACATCGCCGGAATAAACGTCTTGGTCTATGCTTTGCGACAGCGAAACTTTTTGCGTCAGCACTGGCCGTATGGGCTCTGAAACGACGACTTCTTTTGCGCAGGCAGAAAGCAGGGCCATTAGCAGGAGCGGATAAACGAATTTTTGGCGGGATTGAAGTTTCATTTTGCTTTTGCTCCGGATTTTAGATGAGTAGATTTTTTAGGTTTTTGCCGTGCGGCTTTTTCCAGCGATTGCAAACGGCCTGCCCATAGGTCGAGCAGGGCACGGGATAATTCTTGGGTGTAATCGGGCCGCAAAATTTGTTTTTCTGCGGCGGTCATATGCTTGGATGATTCGAGCGCGGGATTGATTAATTGCCATAGTCCGACGATTAATCCGTAACTTTGCATCAACAAAGAAACGGCTTCCTGCGGTGTAAGTTGCTTAAAATGGCGCGAAAGTTCCCCACCCGCACGTTCCAGCCATTGCGCAATACCGTGGTTGAACGCGCTAGCCGTCTCGGCCGGAATACATTTTTCCATCAAGGCGAAGCATCGGCTGGCCAGCGGCAAAAATGCGGGCGGCGCAATCATATGTGTTTTGACCACGTCCAAAATTTGTTCGATGCTCAATACCTTGGTCTGCGCCATCATCGCCATCATGGCTTGGAAATAATTTTCCACATGGCGCGAATGCAAAGCCAAAAGTAATTCTTCTTTGCTGGGAAAATATAAATACACCGTGCCTTTGCCAACACCGGCCAGTTCGGCAACTTCGGCTACGCTGGCCATGCGCTCGGGATGCGCCAGCCATAGTTGTTCAGCGGCATCCAGAATGGCGTGATAGCGTTCGGCTTTTTGATCGGCTTGGGTGGCGCGTTGAAGTGGCGGCATGTGAATAGATGACCAGTAGTCAGTTAAATATAATTTAGTTGACTGTCGGTCAGTTGTCAATGCGAGGCAGCATTAATATAATTTATTCAATTAAATCAATTAATTATAATTTAAACTATTTTGTCTTCCCGTTTGTCGCCAATTCCGCAGAGTCTGCTTACAATACTTAATAGAGTGCATTCAAATTAAATAAGGATTGAATCGCAATGAATAAAATGGACAGTCTGGATCAATTGGCAGCCGAAGTCGGCGCAGCCCTCAAAGCAAAAGGCTGGCTGCTCGCCACGGCGGAATCCTGCACCGGCGGCGGCATAGGCGAAGCGATTACCTGCATCGCCGGCAGCTCACACTGGTACGAGCGGGGCTTTATCACTTATAGCAATCACGCAAAACAGGAAATGCTCGGCGT
>JAYVGF010000330.1:0-6876 GCA_043772415.1 Betaproteobacteria bacterium | reverse complement strand
CCAGCCGCTCCCACGTCATGCCGCCTATACTGGGCATGGTCTCACGCATTTCGTTAAAGATTTCTTTCGGCGACGGATAGCGCCAGTCGAGTCCGAGGCGCTTGGCAATTTCCATGGTAATCCACCAATCAGCCTTCGCTCCACCGGGCGGTTGCAAAGCCTGACGTGCCATCTGCACGGTGCGGTCGGTGTTGGTGTAGGTGCCGGTTTTTTCGGCGAAAGCACTGGCGGGCAACACAACATCGGCAAACGCTGCGGTCTCGGTCATGAAAATATCCTGCACCACGAGAAAATCCAGCTCCGACAGCGAGGCGCGTGCATGCTGCAAATCGGGATCGGACATGGCGGGGTTTTCACCCATGATATACATGCCGCGTATTTCACCGGCATGGATGGCGTGCATGATTTCCACTACGGTGAGGCCGGGTTTCGGATCCAGCGGCGTGTTCCACAGCTTTTCGATTTTCGCGCGATACACATCGTTATCGGTGCGGTGGTAATCAGGGAACATCATGGGTATCAATCCGGCGTCCGACGCGCCCTGCACATTGTTCTGCCCGCGCAACGGATGCAAGCCCGCACCGCGACGGCCGATTTGCCCGGTCATCAGTGACAAGGCAATCAAGCAGCGCGCGTTATCAGTCCCGTGGATATGTTGCGAAATGCCCATGCCCCACAAAATCATCGACGCTTTGGAGGTTGCATATAGCCGCGCAACAGACTTAATCGTTTCCGCAGCGATGCCGCACACCGGCGCCATCGCTTCCGGGCTGTAATCTTTCAGGTTTTGTTTCAGCGCATCGAAACCATTAGTGCGTTTCTGGATAAAATCCGCATCGGTCAAGCCTTCTTCGACGATCACATGCATTACGGCGTTGAGCAAAGCCACGTCGGTATCGGGTTTGAACTGCAGGGCGTGCGTTGCATGACGCGATAAATCCGACAAACGCGGATCGGCAATAATTAACTTTGCGCCACGTTCAACGGCGTTTTTAATCCACGTCGCGGCAACCGGATGGTTCGAGGTCGGATTGGCCCCGATAATAAATATCACGTCGGAATATTGCACGTCATGCACCGGATTCGACACCGCGCCGGAACCGATGCCTTCAAGCAGCGCCGCCACGCTGGACGCATGGCACAAGCGCGTGCAGTGATCGACATTGTTATTGCCGAAACCGGTGCGCACCAGCTTCTGGAATAAATACGCTTCTTCGTTGCTGCACTTGGCCGAGCCGAAACCCGCGAGCGCGTGTTTGCCCTTCGTATCGCGGATATTTTTCAGTTTGCTCGCGACCAAGTCCAACGCTTCATCCCAACTGGCTTCGCGGAATACCGAACTGAAATTAGCCGGATCGACGGTGAAATCCGCCGTTTTTTTCACGCCCTCACGCCGTATCAAAGGTTTGATCAAACGCTGCGGATGATGTACATAGTCGGTGCCGTAACGACCCTTGACACATAAACGACTGTGATTGGCTGGGCCATCGCGGCCTTTTACGTCGATAATTTTATTGTGCTTCACTTTGTAAGTGACTTGGCAACCGACGCCGCAGAATGGACATAGCGAATCGATTTCCTTAGCCGGTTCTTGGAGTGCTGCGCCATTGGTCGGCGACAACGCACCGGTAGGACACGCCTGCACGCATTCGCCGCAACCGACGCAAGTCGAATCGCCCATGGGGTCGTCAAAGTCGAATACGATTTTCGAATGGCTGCCGCGGCCGGCGAAACCGATCACGTCGTTCATTTGTTCTTCGCGGCAGGCGCGCACACAGCGTCCGCACTGGATGCACGCATCGAGATTGACCGCGATGGCGGGATGCGAAATGTCCTCACGCGGCTGATCGCGGCGGCCGAAACGCGGCTTGCCGACGCGCAGTTTGTCCGACCAATCGCGCAACTCGTCATCGCGAGTGTGGCAATCATCCGGCATGTCGCTCATTAATAATTCGAGCACCATTTTTTGTGACGCGACCGCGCGGTCGCTGTGGCTGGCGACTTCCATGCCGGCCTTGGGATAACGGCAACACGACGGCGCTAATACGCGCTCGCCTTTGATTTCCACCATGCAAGCGCGGCAATTGCCATCGGGCCGCATGCCTTCTTTATAACAAAGATGCGGAATCTCGACGCCGTTACGCTGCGCGATTTGCAGCAAAGTTTCATCGACGCCGCCGGCGACTGGTTTGCCGTTAAGATTGAAAACGACCGTTGCAGATTCTGGTTTGAGTAAGGCGGCCATATATTTATTCGATCTCTTTACTAAAGTATTTCATTACGCTCAACATCGGGTTCGGCGCGGCTTGGCCGAGCCCGCATATCGACGCATCCATCATCGCTTGTGAGAGTTCTTCAATCAGCGGCTGGTTCCATTTTTTTTCCGCCATCAGATGCGTTGATTTGTCTGTTCCCACACGACACGGCGTACATTGGCCGCAGGATTCGTCTTTAAAAAAATTCAATAAATTCAATGAGATATCTCGCATCTTATCTTGCTGCGAAAACACCACGATTGCAGCGGAACCGATAAAACAACCGTACTCCGTCAAGGTGTCAAAATCCAGCGGCACATTATCCAGCGACGCGGGCAAAATGCCGCCCGAAGCGCCGCCGGGCAAATAGCCATACAACTCGTGGCCGACCAACATGCCGCCGCAAAATTCTGCGATCAATTCGCGCAAAGTAATGCCAGCCGGCGCGACATGCACGCCCGGTTTGTTGACCCGACCGCTGACAGAAAACGAACGCAGACCCTTGCGACCGTTGCGCCCGTGCGAGGCGAACCACACCGCGCCGAGCTCAATAATGTCGCGCACCCAATATAAAGTTTCCATATTGTGTTCCAGCGTCGGCCGGCCGAACAAACCAACTTGCGCCACATACGGCGGACGCAGGCGCGGCATGCCGCGCTTGCCTTCAATGGATTCGATCATCGCCGATTCCTCGCCGCAAATATACGCGCCTGCTCCACGGCGCAAATGAATCTGCGGTAACGGACACGGCGGATCGACCATCAACGCGGCGATTTCATTTTCGAGTATTTCGCGACACGCGGCGTATTCATCGCGCAAGTAAACATAAATTTCGTCGATGCCGACCGCCCATGCAGCAACCAACATCCCTTCGAGAAAACGATGCGGAGCTTTCTCTAAATAATATCTATCCTTGAACGTGCCCGGCTCGCCCTCATCGATATTCACCGCCATCAATTTCGGTGCAGTCTCGGCGCGCACGATGCGCCATTTTTTTCCGGTGGGGAATCCTGCGCCGCCGAGCCCGCGCAAACCGGCGTGTTCCATCTCGGCGATAACTTTCTCAACATCGCGTTTGCCGCTTACGCAATCGCGCAGTAATTGATAGCCGTCGGTTTTCTTGTAAGCGTCGTAACGAATGTAATCGGGCAATGCAGGTTTAATTTGGTTTTGTTGCACTATTTTCTGTACGCTGGAAGCAGTTGCATGATCGACAGGATTTTGCCCGACTACCGCGACTGGCGCAGTATCGCAACGCCCGACGCAAGGGACGCGTTGTACACGTAGGCCGTTGCCGAGCGAAGTAGTCAGTTGTTCCACCAGCTTATCCGCACCCGCAATATGGCAGGAAACTGAATCGCACACGCGCACCGTCAACATCGGCGGTGCAACTTCATTTTCTTTGATGACGTCGAAATGATGATAAAACGTGGCGACTTCGTACACTTCGGCCATCGGTAATTTCATCTCGGCAGCCAGAGCGGCGAGATGACGGGCGGAGATGTGCTGATATTTATCTTGTATCAAATGCAGGTGTTCAATAAGCAAATCGCGGCGGCGCGGCGCACTGCCGAGTAATTGGCGTATTTCTTCCTGCGCCGCAGGCTCTAGCGCGCGGCCTTTGGTTTTACCGATTTGCTTCAGGCGTTTTTTAACATCGGCCAGGGGGATGGTAGTCACGTCGGTCTGTTTCATGGCTGGCACAGGTATTGCAAAATAAAGACACTTGTCTGAGTGCCTGCATGCACACAACATGCTGGATTAATTGATATTTATTTGGTCATTTACTACTGATATTCTATTCCAGGCAGACCGTTTTTGCTCGGGCATCGATACTGCAAACGCAAAACACATGCCTGACTGGAACAAGGCTAAAAAATAGTGCTATGATTTGTCAAATTGTATAAATAATAGATTCATAAAAACTGCAATATTTAGTAATCTTTCGGAGGAGATCGCTATGAACGACATGATTGCCAATCACGTCAAGCAAGTCCATTCCGTATTGCATGGCGGACTGAAATATCCCGGCCCCACTATCCCCGATCGTATCGCCCGCTCCTGGAAACGCTGTCAGGACGAATTCGGCCTTGATCCTGCAGTTTCGCCCGATCCGCATATTGTGGAACGCATCGAGTTGGTCGAGCGACAGGAGAAGTTGTCCGGACTGTTATCCGTCGCCAAAATCGAAATGGCAAATTTGTATCAGCAACTCGCAGGCTCCGGTTATGCGATTATGTTGACCGATGCCGATGGCGTATTACTGAATTATTTCGGCGACCCCAGCTTCACGCATGCCGCTTCCAAAACCGGCATGACGCTCGGTGCGGTATGGACCGAGCGCCACCAAGGCACAAACGGCATGGGCACTTGCCTGCTGGAAAAAGCACCGATGGTCATCCACCATCACGAACATTATCTCGCGCGCAATATCGGCCTTACCTGCTCCGCCGCGCCGGTGTTCGACCACGCGGGCAATTTGCTCGCCGTGCTCGACGCTTCGGGTGAATCGCAACTGGCGCAGCAACACACACTGGTGCTGGTGAATATGTCGGCGCAAATGATCGAGAACCGTGTGCTGCTGCAAAAGTTCGGCCAGGATTACATTATTCGTTTCCACAGCCGCCCTGAGTTCGTCGATACGTTGAATGAAGGCGTCATGGCGTTCAGTGAAAACGGCCGCTTGCTCGCGGTGAACCGTAGCGCGATGTTCCAACTGGGTTACGCCAGCGCCACGGAAATAAGCGGCAGAGACATCGGCGAAATATTCAATTCCACGCTCGGCGCATTAGTCGAACATAGCGCGAAAAAATCCTTCCACCCGATACCTTTATTTGAAGCGCGGCGCGGCGGACGTTTTTACGCCGTGGCGCAACAGCCGGAAGGCGCGGCGGGAAAATTTTATAGCGCGCCTGCCACGCAAGTTGGGGTCAAACCCGCCATCAGCAAATCTGCGCGTACTGCGTTGGATGAACTCGAATTCGGCGACCAGGCGATGACCTATAACATCTCCTGCGCCAAACGCATCGCCAGCCGCGATGTCGCCGTTTTACTCTGCGGCGAAACGGGCACCGGTAAAGAAATGTTCGCGCGTGCCCTGCACTTCTCCGGCCCGCGCGCCGACAAACCGTTTATCGCCATCAACTGCGCCTCGATCCCGGAAACGCTGATCGAAAGCGAATTGTTCGGCTATAAACAAGGCGCCTTCACCGGCGCTAACCGCGAAGGCCAGCGCGGTAAAATAATGCAGGCCAATGGCGGCACGCTTTTCCTCGACGAAATCGGCGACATGCCGTTTCAATTACAAGCGCGTTTGTTGCGCGTGTTGGCGGAGCGTGAAATTTTGCCACTCGGCGGCGATGTGGCGCAGAAAGTCGATATCCGTCTAGTTAGCGCCACGCATTGCGACTTGACGGAAAAAATCGCCGCAGGTGAATTCCGTGAAGACTTGTATTACCGCCTGCAAGGCTTGACGCTCACCATGCCCGCGCTGCGCAATCGGCAGGACAAACGCAAGCTGATCGAACATATTCTGAAACTCGAATGGGGCGGCCTGCCGTGCATCGACATCGACAAAGCGGCGCTCGATGCGCTTTGCGATTACCATTGGCCGGGCAACATCCGTCAGTTGCGCAATGTGCTACGCACCATGATTGCGCTGGGCGATGACACACGTTTGACCTTGAACGATTTGCCGCAGGGATTTTTTGAACGCGGCTCACAACCGATGCAAAAAATTTCTGCCGATGCGCATCCGCAAACCATCGCACTTGATCCGCTCGATCAAGCCGAACGTGATGTACTGATGCGCGAACTGGATTTGCAAAGGTGGAACATCACCAACGTGTCGCGCAAATTGAAAATGAGCCGCAACACTTTGTATCGTAAAATGCAAAAACTCGGCATTAAAGATCCCAAACGATCGCCCGCGACATAATAAAATATTCATTATAATTAAATACTTACATAACATTCACTTTTCGGGCAACTATGGCCAACGCGCCTGAAAACAAACTTCGTCTTGCATGGGGCATCACCGGTTCGGGCCACTATTTACAAGAGAGCCTCGACCTCGCACGCCAATTCCCCGACGTCGATTTATTCCTCAGTAAAGCCGCCGCCGAGGTGCTCAATATGTACGGCCATAATGTCGAAGCGTTGCGCAAAGAATTCCGCATCATGCGCGACAACACCGCCAGCGCCGCACCAGTCGGACTATTTTACGAAGGCATTTACCACACGCTAGTCATCGCGCCCGCGACGTCGAATACAGTCGCGAAATGCGTTGTCGGCATTTCCGACACGCTAGTCACCAACATCTTCGCCCAAGCCGGCAAGCGCCACATCCCCAGCATCGTCTTCGCTTGCGACAACGAGCCTGAAGTCGAAACCGAATCGCCGAAAGAATGGGTGACGGTTTTTCCGCGCAAGATTGATCTGGAAAACACCGAGCGCATTAAAGCGATGGAAATGGTGACAGTGGTGGATAACATTAATGATTTGCGTAAACAGATAGAACAGCGTTATGTGGCATTACGTGCGCAAAATAAAATCTGAAGTCATGCGCAGTGCGGCTGAGAATCTAGGGGGCCCAAACGCAACCAAGAAGACCCATCCCCAC
>JAYVGF010000329.1:0-15084 GCA_043772415.1 Betaproteobacteria bacterium | reverse complement strand
GCGTAGGCTTGGGCGAGGCCGAAGTCGTCGCAGATACCGGCTGCGCCGTGGACTTGCATGGCCCAGTCGATGACTTGCAACGCCATGTTGGGCGCGGCGACTTTGATCATGGCGATTTCGGCTTTGGCGAATTTGTTGCCGGCGGTGTCCATCATGTAGGCGGCGTTGAGCGTTAGCCAGCGCGCTTGGTCGATGAGGATGCGCGATTCGGCGATGCGTTCGAGCGTGACGCCTTGCTCAGAGACGGGTTTGCCGAAGGCGACGCGGGTTTTGGCGCGGCGGCACATTTTTTCCAGTGCGCGTTCGGCGAGGCCGATTAAGCGCATGCAGTGATGGATGCGGCCTGGCCCTAAGCGGCCTTGCGCGATTTCGAAGCCACGGCCTTCGCCGAGCAAAATATTGGAGACGGGTACGCGCACGTTTTTGAATTCGACTTCCATATGGCCGTGCGGTGCGTCGTCGTAACCGAATACGGGTAAAAATCTTTTTATCTTTATGCCTGCCGCATCCATCGGGACTAACACCATCGACTGTTGCGAGTGGCGCGGCGCTTCGGGATTGGTTTTCCCCATGAAAATAATAATTTTGCAGCGTGGATCGCCCGCGCCGGAGCTCCACCATTTGGTGCCGTTGATGACGTAGTCGTTACCGTCACGCACGATGCTGCTTTCGATATTGGTTGCGTCGCTCGATGCTACTGCCGGTTCCGTCATACAAAACGCTGAGCGGATTTTGCCTTCGAGCAGCGGCGCGAGCCATTGCTTTTTGTGGTCGTCGTTGCCGTAACGCTCAATGGTTTCCATGTTGCCGGTGTCGGGCGCGGAGCAGTTGAATACTTCCGGTGCGATGGGCGAGCGGCCCATGATTTCGCACAGCGGCGCGTATTCCAAATTGGTCAGCCCCGCGCCGCGTGGCGATTCAGGCAAAAATAAATTCCACAAACCTTCGCCGCGCGCTTTGACTTTCAAGTCTTCGATAATTTGCGTCGGTTGCCAGCGATCACCCTGCGCCACTTGTTCATGGAACAGTTGTTCATTCGGGTAAATATTTTTTTCCATGAACACATTGAGGCGTGCTTGCAGGTCTTTTACTTTTTGCGAGTAGGCGAAATCCATTTTATTCTCCTGTTAAATACTTAAATATAATCAAATAGTTATAATTACTTCTGTGCAAGGATTTTTTCCACTTGGCGCCAGCCTGCTTCGGCCATCGGGCGTGCGCGTTTGCCGGATTCTATTGCTTGCAAACTACTCGCTGTGCCATCGACCACGCGGCCCATGATGCCTTGCAGAATACCGGCGAGGCGGAACATGTTGTACGCCATGTAAAAATCCCAGTTGTCGATTTTGCTGCGGCCCGTGCGTTGGCAATACATGGCGACGTATTCGTCTTGCGTCGGGATGCCGAGGCTTTTCAAATCGACGCCAGCCATGCCGCGAAATTCGTTGGTGGATAAATTCCACGTCATGCAGTGATAAGAAAAATCGGCGAGCGGATGTCCCAGCGTCGAGAGTTCCCAATCGAGTATGGCGAGAATTTTCGGCTCGGTCGGATGGAAGATCATATTGTCGAGGCGATAGTCGCCGTGCACGATGCTGGATTCTTCATCGGTCGGAATATTTTGTGGCAGCCATTCAATCAGCTTGTCCATTGCGTCGATTTTTTCCGTTTCCGATGCTTTGTATTGTTTACTCCAGCGCGCGATTTGGCGGGCGAAATAATTGCCCGGTTTGCCGTAATCAGCGAGGCCTATCGCTGCGTAATCGACTTTATGCAGCGCGGCGATGACGCGGTTCATTTCTTCATACACCGTGAGGCGTTCGCTATTGGCAAAACCGGGCAGGGTAGGGTCCCACAGCACTCGGCCTTCGACGCAATCCATCACGTAAAACGCGCGGCCAATAATATTTTCGTCTTCGCACAGGGCATACGTTTTCGCTACCGGCACATCGCTGCCATGCAATGCGCTGAGCACGCGATACTCGCGATCAACCGCATGAGCCGACGGTAACAACTTTGCTGCTGGGCCGGGTTTGGCGCGCAGTACATAATTTTTTGTCGGGGTGATGAGTTTGAAGGTCGGGTTGGATTGGCCACCTTTGAATTGTTCCAGCGTCAGCGGGCCAGCGAAACCTTCTACGTTTGCGCGCAAATATTTTTCCAGGGTCGGTTCATCGATTTGATGTTTGATCTGGACCGGCATGGTGCCGATATTGGTTTCGCTCATTTTTAATTCACTATTTAATTAAGGAAACGCTGATCATTTGATTCCGTTCATGGTTCGACAAACTCACCACGAACGGGATGAAATCTTTACCGTTCGTCCTGAGCCTGTCGAAGGACGCTTCCTTAGGCAACGCTGCCGCCATCCACTACCAAAGTGTGTCCGTTGACGTAATCCGACGCTGCACTGGCCAAAAATAATCCCGCGCCGCCCATCTCCCCCGGTTTGCCTGCGCGACGCAGGGGATTGTGTTTTTCTAATTGTTCGGTGATTTTCGGAATGACTTTTTCCGTCATCTTGGTCGGGAAAAATCCCGGCGCGATGGCGTTGACGCGGATGCCCATCGGCCCCCATTTGTTGGCAAGATCGCGCGTCATGCCGATGACGGCGGCCTTGCTGCTGCTGTAGCCGACCGCGTCTAGCACGTCTGCCGGTTCGCCTTTGATGCCGGCGATCGAGGCGATGTTGATAATTTTGCCGTAGCCTTTTTTGATCATGCCCGGCGCGACGGCTTTGGCGGCGTAAAACGAGCCATCGACATTCACCTGCATAACCTGACGGAATTTTTCAGCGGGCATTTCGACTGCTGGCGCCCCCCAGGAAATGCCCGCCGCATTGACCAGAATATCGACTACGCCTAACTTGGCTTCGCACTCCGCCACCGCGCGCTTCACGTCATCTTCTGACGACACATCGCCGATGATGCACAGCGCGTCGGGGATCGATAGCAGCGCCTCCGCAAAATAGGCTTCGCGTCGCGCCATCAGCGCGACTTTGGCACCTGCCTCGCGAAGCGCTTCGGATATTTCCAAGCCGAGTCCACGCGAACCGCCGGTGATGAAAGCGACTTTGCCCGTGAGTTTGAAGGTATCGAGATAGTTCATAAACGAAAAACCTTTTTAGAAAAACAATAGAGTAATAGTAACGAGGGAAATGAAATTAGTATATGTCCGCAACGCACAATATTATTTTTTCAGATGTAATATCGTAACCATTTGATTATATTCAACTTTTTGCATGAGTCTTCATTACGCGTTGTTTCTCGCGTTGCCAGTCTTTATCTTTTTCGCTGTCGCGTTTGTCGTGCTGTTTTTTACCTTTGGCCAAACCGATTTCCAGTTTGATGCGGCCTTTTTTGTAATGCAAATTAAGCGGCACGATGGTGTAACCGGCACGGTCAACTTTGACGATCAGCTTGGCGATTTCTTCCGCGTGTAATAACAGCTTGCGCGTGCGCACTGGGTCGGGAGTGATGTGAGTGGAGGCGGTGGGCAACGGGCTGATGTGGCAACCGATGATAAACAGCTCGCAGCTGCGGATAATCACATAGGCTTCCTTGAGTTGCGCGCGCGCCTCGCGGATGGCTTTGACTTCCCAGCCTTCGAGCACCATGCCGGCCTCGTATTTTTCCTCGATAAAATAATCGTGAAAGGCTTTTTTATTTTGTGCGATGCTCATCGGGAAGGCTTAAATAGAAGTCGATTTTAAGAGACAATAGGTTTATTTTATCAGCTTTGCAGCTCACGGCTTTCAAACAATCAAAATCATGGCACAAGTCAAAAAATCCATGCTCGTATCGCACCCGGCCGAAACCATGTTTCAGCTAGTGGACGCGGTGGAAAAATATCCGCAATTTCTACCTTGGTGCGGCGGTACCGAGATCGTCGAGCGCAATGCCGAGGTCACGCATGCCGTGATCAAAATTGATTACCACGGTATCAAACAAAGCTTTTCCACGCGCAACCGCAAAGTAGGGCACGAATGGATGCATATCGAAATGGATCACGGGCCGTTCAAGCATCTCATCGGCCATTGGCATTTCAAGCCTTTATCGCCGGAAGCTTGCCGCGTGGAGTTTAATCTCGAATACGAATTTTCCAATCGAATACTGGAAAAGCTGGTCGGCCCGGTGTTTCACTATATTGCGAATACGTTTGTCGAAGCGTTTTTGCAGCGCGCCGACGATCTGCAGGCTACGTCCAAGCCATGACGACGCCGATGAATATCGAAGTGTGTTATGCGCTGCCGGACAAGCAGATTATTGTGCCGATAAAATTGGGCGCCGGTGCAACGGTTGCTATGGCGATAGCTACGTCCAACATCCTGCTGAAGTTTCCACAAATAGATTTGGCGAGAAACCGCGTGGGCATATTCGGCAAACTGGCGAAATTGGATAGTGTATTGCGTGAGGGGGACCGCGTAGAAATTTATCGGCCGTTGATTGCCGACCCGAAAGACGCGCGCCGAAAACGCGCCGCTGAGAATAATAAAAAAGTTTAGCTTTGCGCTTTAGAGATAACTTCAAGCCCCGCCGCTACCCAATGCGTACCTTGCTTGATGACGCGATTGAGGCGAATGATGAAAGTGCCTTTTTTGGTAATCAGCTTATGTTGCGTGTTGGAGGAATATTGGCCGGCGCGGATCAATACACTATCCGCTTTTCCGGCTTGGGCGGGTAGGAATAATGCGTCTATCGATTTGTCCGACATATCAATCGAAAAATCGGGATCATAGACTTGTAATGTCACCGGAACCGGCGTGGCGGATATTTGTTCAATGCCGATCAAAATCAGGTCGTTATCGTGAGGCACTTTGCGCACTACGGTGCCGATTTTCCATTGCGGATCGCCAGACGTTCTGATGGCAACAATGGTACCAAGTGCGACAGAATGCGAAGTATTTTTATCGGTAGTCACGCCGAAGCCGCTCACACTGTGGTCGTGTAGCTTGAAGGGCAATGCGTTATCGTTTGAGGTGGCCGCCGCTGATTCAAGCTTGGCCAAGCGGGTACGGTCGGTAACAAAGCCGAACATTTTAAGATCCGCTTCTTCATCGCGGTCCAAGGTCAAGCTTTCTGCCTTGACGTTGCTGAAGGGGTTAGCGGAGCGGCTGCGTATGGCGTCGATGACTTGGTCCATGCCGAACATCAATTCTACTGACAAGGCTTTTGCGCGTGCCCGATCATGAATGCGTTGTGCGCCTGCGCCGCCAGGGGGCGGGCAGATACGAGCCAACTTATCCAGTAGATCAATATATTCGCCGACCGGAAACTCTTTCAGATTAAACCCAAGGGCGGTGTCGGGATTGCCGTCGCGGATAGATGTTTTTGCGCGGGCGATATGGGTGCCGAGTTGACCAGTATCCAGATAGCGCATGCTGTCCAATTGCAGCGGCTCGATTCCGGTGATTTTTTGCAAGCCTTTAGCTTCAGCGGTATTGACGTGGTGGTGATGCTTGCCGTTGGCGTAATCGTGTTCCAGTTTCATTTCGCCGCACCAATCGTGCAAGCGCTTATCGGCTATGGAAATTTGTTGCGGCGTGAGGTTGCCGGTGTTGAACATATCCAGAAACAGCATGCGCATATATACGTTGGCTACGGTAGTCGGATAGCCGTCGTACCAGGCCAGTGTTTTGGTATCGAACGCGTTTTGTTCGGCAAATAAATAAAGCGCATGTAGTTGTCGCCAGAAAGACTCCGGCAAGGCTTCGCTCAGGAAAAAGGTCCAGCTGGCGATACCGCAATGGCAATGGATGCTGCGGGCGGTGATTTCCTTAATGCGTTCAGGCACCGATGTGCTATCAGCCGATTGGGTTAAATAATCGTCGATAAAACGCTTGTAGCCATTGGCAAATTCCTGATAGATGCTTTGCATATCACGACTCAAGGCGCTTTCGGCCATGACATCGCGGCCACTGCTTTTCATCCTGCTTTCAGCCTTGTCCAGAATAGACTGGCATTGCTCATCCAATTGCATCAAGGTGGTGAGAATATCGGGAGAAAGATTGCCGCGGTTCAGCGAGCGTAGCGCCTGCAGCAAAGTAATGCGGGCGTTAGGGCTGTCCAGGCTACCAAGACGAGCAACCCACAAGCTGACGGGCGCCAAGGCGGCGACAGGGTCGCTGGGGAGGGGTGAATGGGTTGATGCTGTCATCGGTTTAGACCGGCTTTTTGCCTTCAGGTGATAGCGTCAACTCGCCGGGCTGCGCGGCAGTTTTTGCAGGCGTTATGGTTGTGGGTGCTGCTGCGTCGCTCATTAAAGCATTGCGTAATTCATTGCCGAGCAAGTCCTGGGTGAAATCCAGCGGGGCGTTCAGCCAGTTTTCCGCTTCGGCAGAAATCGTTGCGTCGTCAGCTTGGCTATGATCGGTATCAAATTCCTGCGCGACATACAGTGAATTTTCCGAATCAATTTGCCGGCCGATAGCCTGCACCTTGGGCCAATACCCGCCATGCTCAAATTTTGCTTTAAAACGTAATGCCAGATTGGCAAAATCGGCTTTGCGATTTTCCAGCCGATAAATTTCAAATACCGCCAACCACGGGCGCACTTCGTTAGGATATTCGCCGATGGCGTATTCCAGCAATTCCGCAGCTTTGGCTGAGTTGTTATCTTCCTGATAATACAGACGTGCGGCGTGGATTAATGAATCAGGCTTATCCAGACGCAAGCTACCCTGGGCGACTTCCGGGAAGCGCTCACGTAGGTAGGCCATTTTGAAAGAATCGGGCGCTTGTACATCGACAATATTGCGCGGGTCGCTAAGTGTCGTAGCGGATACCGGCAAGTCGAGCGCTCTGGGCGAGCTTTGCGCGGGAGTCGGATCTGGCGGGAAAATTTCTTCAAGATCGTCATCGTTCTGCGCGTCTTCAAACAATTTATTTTCGTCAAATTGTCCTGCAGCTTGCGTCGGCGCTTTCATTTTGTTGGTGCTATCGGCATATAAATCTTTATATGCGGTCTCGCGGGTGTTGCGGCGGCGCCAATAATTCACGCCGAAAATAAGTAACAAAGCAGCCAAGCTGGCAGCCAGGGCAGGCTTGGTCCATTCGGCAAGCGAGAATCCAGTTTCTACTTTTGCTGGCAATGGTTTGGCTGCTGGTATGGATATCGCTGCGGTTTTAGCGGGCTCAATTGCAGGTGCGATTCCAGGCGGGGCGGGAGGCGCCACTGCGGTCGAGGGCGCGGTAGCGTTTAGTTCAGGCATGCCGACTACATTGCCGACAGGCGCACCATTTTTAGCTGCCATTTGACGCCGTAGTTCGGCCAATTGCGCTTCCATCTGCTGGATGCTGTTTTTCATCGCAAGGATGGTAGCGGTCTGGTCGTCTGACTGATTTTCCAGCAACAATTGACGTGAGCGCAGACGTTGGCGATCGGTTTCAGTGACCGATTTGGTCAACGCAAGATTCATCTCCGATGACGATAATTTCAAGCGGAAGCCGTCTCCCGGCGCTACTTTTGTAACGGATGCCAAGGGCGCAGGAGGAGCAATTTTTTCAACCGGCGGCGCGAGATCAGGCGCAGGTTTGTAGGCGGGACGTGGAACCGGCGCAGTTGCGAGAGGGGCAATTCGAGTAGGCGCTTTAGCTACTGGAGCCGGATTTTCTACACGCGGGCGCGGCGCTTTGCGCGGAGCGGTGGCCCGTGGGATGCCATTGGTTATCAACGGCGCAGAGGTACTTGTGTTTGAACTTGGCGCATAGGAAACGTCACCGGAAATCGGCGCATTGCTGCTGGTCGGTACCTGCTGAACTATTTGTTCGGGCTGCGCAACGCTCGTCACTTGTTGGGTTGGTGCAAGCGGTTTTGCCGGTAGATTAATGCGCGAAGCGGCGTACTCCGGCGGGTCGAGCAGCAAAGTATATTCGCGCGAAATGCGGCTGACGTTACCGCAACTGACTTCTATTTGAATTCGCACTGCCGGCTCGGGCACAGAGCTCGCCGAACGGATTTGCAAAATATTATTGCGGCCAATTTGCTGAAATGACAATTTTGCCGGCGTTGCATGTCCCGTGTCGCTGGTCACTGCGCCATTAATCAGCTTGAAGCAGCTATTGTCCAGCGGCTCATCAACGCCTGCCGATACGGGGATACGCGCATCAAGCGGCTGTCCAAGATAAGAGCGCAAGTCAATCTCACCCAAGCCCAATGCGTATGCGTTGCCGGCGCTTAGCGCAAATATCAAATTGAGCAGGACTTTTGTGCGTGCTGCTTTTATATTCATATGTATATAACTATTTGATTATTATAGAGTTTTTAATTAAGCCTGATTAACCGCAATATTTGTCCGCATTCGCCTTGGCGCCTGCCATTTCTTTGTCTAGCGCTTTGTCGTCAAGATAATTTTTCTCACCCTTTTCGTCGCGCTTGTAAATACGGCCACCTTCTTCCAAGGTCTTGACCCGGCCGCGGGCTAGGGTGCAATTTTCTTTTTTCTCGCTTGCTTTAGCTGCTGCTTCTTTTTCAGTTTTCTCTGCTTCGATTTTAAGCTTACGCGATGCCTGATCTTTTTCTGCCAGAGATTTGGGGCCTTTTTTCTCGGCTTTTTCCTCCGGGCTCGAATCGGATTTTTCGGCTGCGGCCTGGCCAGTCACGCCCGATTTGATCAGTCGTGCAGGTCGGTCTGAAGGGGGCTGATCAGAATATTGGGTTTTGCCTTCGGCGTCTTTCCACTGGTAAATATCTGCCGCAGCGCTGAGCGGTAATGTGAAAAGGACGACTTGCGCAATCAGGGTAAAGAATTTATTCATGAGTTTGTAGCCTTGACGATGGTTTGAAAGCGCGGTATGGCTCGTTTTAATCAAAATATTATTGATTTTGAGGGTTAAGCCACGCCTGTACAAGCAAACTCACCACACAAATTCTGGTTGACACGACATAAAAGTACGCATTGAACCTTAACATAATTCCCTCATAAGTCAATGGGATGCGTCACAAATTTAACTAAAAATCGTGGTTTTTCAGACGTTTGCGATATGGTGGAGTGTTTGCGTATAATGCTCCTTTGCAAAGAGAGAATTTCATGCGCTTAGTTCAAAAAGCCCTCACTTTCGACGATGTTCTGCTGATTCCTGCCCATTCGATAGTCCTGCCACGCGACGTGAGTCTCGCCACGCGGCTGACTCGAAATATCAAACTGAATATTCCCCTGATGTCTGCCGCTATGGATACGGTGACGGAGTCCCGCTTGGCCATAGCGTTGGCGCAAGAAGGCGGCATCGGCATTATTCACAAAAATATGACCGTCAAGGCGCAGGCTAAACAGGTGTTGCAGGTCAAGCGTTTCGAGTCCGGCGTGGTGAAAGAACCGTTCACTATTTCGCAAGACATGACCGTGCGCGATGTGATCGCGTTGACACGCCAACATAAGATTTCCAGCTTGCCGGTGTTGGACGGCAAAAAAGTCGTCGGTATCGTGACCAACCGCGATTTGCGTTTCGAAACGCAACTCGATGCGCCGGTCAAAGCCATCATGACGCCGAAAGAAAAACTCATCACCGTCAAAGAAGGCTCGCCCTTGGAAGAAGCCAAGGCCTTAATGCATAAACATCGCATCGAACGCGTGGTGGTGGTCAATGACAGCTTCGAATTGCGTGGTTTGATTACGGTAAAAGATATCCTCAAATCAAGCGAGCATCCTCTTGCCTGCAAAGATACGCACGGTCGTTTGCGCGCAGGTGCGGCAGTAGGCGTGGGCGAGGGCACCGATGAGCGCGTCGCGGCGCTGGTCGAAGCCGGCGTTGATGTTATCGTCGTCGATACGGCACACGGCCACGCGCAAGGCGTGTTGGATCGGGTGAAGTGGGTCAAGAAAAACTTTCCGCAGATTGAAGTCATCGGCGGTAATGTCGCGACGGCGTCGGGCGCGAAAGCCTTGGTTGATCACGGCGCCGACGGCGTAAAGGTCGGCATCGGCCCCGGCTCGATTTGCACCACGCGCATCGTCGCCGGCGTCGGTGTGCCGCAAATCACGGCGATTGATAATGTAGCGGAAGGTTTGAAAAATAGCGGTGTTCCATTGATTGCCGACGGCGGCGTGCGTTATTCGGGTGATATTTCCAAAGCGATCGCCGCTGGCGCGAATACCGTAATGCTGGGCGGGCTCTTCGCTGGCACCGAAGAAGCGCCGGGTGAAATCGAATTATTCCAGGGACGTTCGTACAAAAGTTATCGCGGCATGGGTTCGCTCGGCGCGATGGCGCAAGGTTCCAGCGACCGTTATTTTCAGGACGCAGAAAACAACGCGGACAAATTAGTGCCCGAAGGCGTCGAAGGCCGCGTGCCCTACAAAGGCAGCGTGGTCGCCGTGATCCATCAACTCATGGGCGGCTTGCGCGCCAGCATGGGTTATGTCGGTTGTCCGACGATAGAAGACATGCGCGCGCGTGCGGAGTTTGTCGAAATCACTTCTTCCGGCATTCGTGAATCGCATGTTCACGATGTGCAGATCACCAAAGAAGCGCCCAATTATCACATTGATTAAAAAAACTGCTGCGCTTGCCAATACGTCGTTGCAAAAGGCCGAACAATGCGCATGGTTAACTGCATACACTCCGCTTGTTCGGCCTTTTGCGCCTAGTCTTGGCTGCGCTCGCGACGTTTTTACTTTGATTAACCAAGGGCGGCCTTTGAACCGCCCTTAATTTTTTTAGCTGACCCATCATGAACCACAAAAAAATTCTTATTCTCGATTTCGGTTCGCAATACACGCAGCTCATCGCGCGTCGCGTGCGCGAATGCGGCGTGTATTGTGAATTGCATCCGTACGATGTCAGCGATCAGTTCGTCCGTGATTTTGCGCCGCTGGGCATCATACTTTCCGGCAGCCCCAATTCGGTGACGGAAAACATTCCACCGCGCGCGCCGCAGGCGGTGTTTGAACTCGGCGTACCGGTGTTAGGCATTTGTTACGGCATGCAAACCATGGCGGCGCAATTGGGCGGCGTGGTGGAAAACGGCTTGGTGCGTGAATTCGGTTATGCCGAAATCCGCGCGCGCGGCCATTCAGAATTGTTGCGCGACATCGAAGACCGACATACGCAAGAAGGCTACGGCATGCTCGATGTGTGGATGAGCCACGGTGATAAAGTCACCCAGATTCCGCCTAATTTCAAAGTCATCGCCTCTAACGCGGCCACGCCGATCGCGGGTATGGCAGACGAAGCGCGCAAGTTTTATGCACTCCAATTCCACCCCGAAGTCACGCACACGCTGCAAGGCAAAGCGATTCTCTCGCGCTTTGTCCACGATATTTGCGGCCTCGCATCGGATTGGAATATGCCCGATTACGTCGATGAAGCCATCGGCAAAATCCGTTCGCAAGTGGGCACAGATGAAGTGATTTTAGGTTTGTCCGGCGGCGTCGATTCATCCGTCGCAGCCGCGCTGATCCATAAAGCCATCGGCAAACAACTCACCTGTGTATTCGTCGATAACGGTTTGCTGCGCCTGAATGAAGCCGAGCAAGTGATGGAAACTTTCGCGAAGAATCTGGGTGTTAAAGTCATACACGTCGATGCGTCGAACGAATTTTTGCATCACCTTACCGGCGTCTCCGACCCGGAACAAAAACGCAAAATCATCGGCCGTGAATTCGTTGAAGTATTCCAGCGCGAATCGGAAAAATTGCCCAATGCAAAATGGCTGGCGCAAGGCACGATTTATCCCGACGTGATTGAATCGGCGGGCGCAAAAACCAAAAAAGCCCACACCATTAAATCGCACCACAACGTCGGCGGTTTGCCCGAGACGATGAAATTGAAATTGCTGGAACCGTTGCGTGAATTATTCAAGGACGAAGTACGCGAACTCGGCGTTGCGCTCGGTTTGCATCACGACATGGTCTATCGCCATCCGTTTCCCGGGCCGGGATTAGGCGTGCGCATACTTGGCGAAGTGAAACCGGAATACGCCGATTTATTACGCCGCGCCGACGCGATATTCATCGAAGAATTGCGCGCCGCCGGTTGGTATGAAAAGACTTCGCAAGCCTTCGCGGTATTTTTGCCGGTGAAATCCGTCGGCGTCATGGGCGACGGGCGTACATACGATTACGTCGTCGCATTGCGCGCCGTCGTCACCTCCGATTTCATGACCGCTCACTGGGCCGAATTGCCCTATTCATTACTCGGCAAAGTCTCCAACCGCATCATCAACGAAGTGCGAGGCATCAATCGCGTGGTGTATGACGTGTCCGGCAAACCGCCGGCGACGATTGAATGGGAATAATAAGGTTTATTATAAGCGCTTGATTATGTTGAGTTATTTAATTATCTATTTTTGGTTCATGGGCTAATCATTGCTTGCGTATGAGGCGGGTGTGAGCCAGTGCACAGCTTTTTATTGAGCCCATCCATACAATCTGCATTAGAAATGTAAGCACAATAAATACTCGCAACAAATATCCAGCTCAAAATAATCACGGGAGAAAAAAATGAATAAACAAACATTGAAATTACTTGCGCTAGCGGCAAGCTTGTTCGCTGCGACTCAAGCGCAGGCGCTTGAAGGTAAATGGGTCGCCAACATCGGCATAGATGCAGGCGGCGACAGGTTGGTGACGGTTGCCACAGATAAAGGCGACCGCAGCACGCGCGCCAACAGCGGTTTGGCCATGAATATCGGCGGCGTATTCCCGAACAATCCAGAAAAAAGCTTTGAGACCATGGTGACTGCCGGTTATAAATTCGGCGGTACGTTTGCGAGTAACGGAGAAGCAACGTGGAGTAGTGTGCCCTTGGAGTTGGTGCAGTTTTATCGCGCCAACAATATGCGTTTCGGTCTGGGCGGCACTTACCATGTGAGTAATAAACTCAAGCTGGATATTCCTCAGGGCGGCTCAGGTACGGTGAATTTCGACGATGCTTTTGGCGTGATTGCGCAGATCGGTTATGCGCCGGCAGCCGGGATCTATTCGGTGGATTTACGTTATACCGATATCAAATACGGGATAGCCGGTAGTAAAGTGGATGGCGGCACTGTAGGTTTGTACACTTCAGTCCGTTTTTGATTTTTACGAAGGACTAAAAAAACGGCAGCGTTCGCGCTGCCGTTTTTTTATCCAGCACGACGGGGCCTATATTTTTTTCGCTAACTCCGCTGCTTTTCCGATATAAGTTGCGGGGGTCATTTTAAGTAAGCGCTTTTTTTCTGCGTCAGGAATGGCAAGCTGATGGATAAAAATGTGCAACGCATCTTTGGTAATGCCGCCTTTACCGCGCGTGAGTTCTTTTAATTGTTCGTAAGCATTCGGCACAGCGTAGCGACGCATCACAGTTTGTATTGGCTCGGCTAAAACATCCCAATTGGCGTCCAAATCTTTACTTATAACTATTTGATTTAATTGAAGTTTTACAAGGCCCTTGGAGCACGAATCATAGGCTAATAAACAGTAACCCAAGGCCACGCCCATGTTGCGCAATACAGTCGAGTCGGTGAGGTCGCGTTGCCATCTGGAGATGGGTAATTTTTCTGCGAGGTGTCGCAGCAGTGCATTGGCCAAACCGAGATTGCCTTCGGAGTTTTCAAAATCAATCGGGTTGACTTTGTGCGGCATGGTCGAGGAACCGATCTCGCCGGATTTGGTTTTTTGCGTGAAGTAGCCCATGGAAATATAGCCCCACACATCGCGGTTGAAATCAATGAGAATGGTGTTGGTGCGCGCGAAGGCATCGAATAATTCCGCCATGCCGTCATGCGGTTCGATTTGGATGGTGTAAGGGTTGAAAGTTAAGCCGAGTTTTTCGACGAAACTTTGCGCAAATTTTTCCCAATCGAAATCGGGATAAGCCGACAAGTGCGCGTTGTAGTTGCCGACCGCGCCGTTGATTTTTCCCGGCAATGCTACTTGCGCAATTTTGGCGCGTACTGATTTAAGGCGATACGCAACATTCGCCATCTCTTTGCCCATGGTCGTTGGCGAAGCGGGTTGCCCATGCGTGTGCGATAGCATCGCGACATCTGCATGTGTGTGCGCCAGTTCGGTGAGTTTGGCGATGAGTTTGTCGATGGCGGGCAACAAAATATTTTCACGCGCGTGTTTCAGCATCAAGCCGTGGGATAAATTATTGATGTCTTCGGAGGTGCATGCGAAGTGAATAAACTCGCTCACCTTCATTACTTCCGCATTGTCGGCTAATTTTTCTTTCAGCCAATATTCGACCGCTTTCACATCGTGATTGGTACGCGCTTCGATGGTTTTGATTTGCGCCGCCTCCGCCACGGAAAAATGGTCAGCCAGTTGATCAAGCTGTTTTATCGTCGCGGCGGAAAACGATGTGACTTCGGCAAGCGATTTTTCCGCAGCCAGCGCTTTGAGCCATTCGATTTCGATTTTGATGCGGTATTTGATCAGCGCGTATTCGCTGAAATAATTGCGCAAGTCATCGACTTTTTGTTGATAGCGGCCATCGAGCGGGGATAGGGCGGTGAGAGGATGGAGTTCCATATTTTTATCTCTTAAGTAAGCCTTTATTTTATCATAGGCTTATGGACTATCCTGCTCGAGCAAAAAAACTCATTACCCTTTTGGGCGAAGTGCGAGCCTGCACGGTATGCGCTCAATACTTACCGCTTGGGCCGCGCCCCGTGTTACGCGCCAGCAGCACGGCGAAAATACTTATCGTCGGCCAAGCGCCGGGGCGCAAAGTGCATGAATCGGGCATCCCGTGGAACGATCCGTCGGGCGATTTGCTGCGTGTATGGCTGGGCGTATCGAAAGATGTTTTTTACGATGAAGCGCGTATCGCCATTATCCCGACCGGCTTTTGTTACCCCGGCAAAGGGCCGCACGGCGATTTGCCGCCGCGGCCGGAATGCGCGCCGCTATGGCATCCGCGCCTTGCCGAGTTGATGCCGCAAATAGAATTGGTATTGCTGATGGGTCAATATGCGCAGGCGGCCATCCTGGGCGACCGAAAAAAACCTACCCTTACTGAAACGGTACGGGGTTTTGCCGACTACGCGCCGCGCTATATCCCGCTGCCGCATCCCAGCCCGCGTAATCGCCTCTGGCTTAGACGTAATCCGTGGTTCGCGCAGGATATAATTCCGCAATTGCGCGGTCGTATTGCTTCGTTG
>JAYVGF010000328.1:0-10130 GCA_043772415.1 Betaproteobacteria bacterium | reverse complement strand
CAGCTTGAGTGGCGGCGTCGCGCTGGCTTTATATTTTTACGCCATCACGCATTTGCCGCTCGCCACCGCCGTCACCTTGAATTACACCTCGCCGATGTTTCTCGGTTTGCTCATGACTTTTGTATTCAAGGAAAAGCCGCATATGCCCTTGGTCGCCTCATTGTTATTGGGTTTTGTCGGCGTAGTGATTTTATTGCATCCCACCATCAATCAATCGCAATGGTTCGCCGGTGTGCTCGGCTTGTGTTCCGGCTTTCTCGCCGGCGTCGCATTCGTAAATGTGAAAGCGATGGGGAAATTGAACGAGCCGGATTGGCGCGTGGTATTTTATTTTTCTTTGCTCACGACGATAGGCGCCGCCGTCGCGATGTGGTTCAGTGATATCCATCCGGTTAACTTACGCAGCGGCGCCATTCTGCTCGGCATCGGCGTCGCCGCCACCGTAGCGCAACTTGCGCTCACGCGCGCGCATCGCACCGGCAAAACCATGGTGGTCGGCAGTTTCGCTTACAGCACCATTGTTTTTTCCAGCATCCTCGCGTGGGTTTTATTTGACGAAGCCTTACCGCTGGTGGGCTGGGTCGCTATCGGCATTATCATAGTCGCGGGCATTATCGCTACGCGTGCTGCGCCTGCAAACTGATCGTTTTGCTGAAAACTGATTTCTCGCCTATGATGAAACGATCAAGAGGTGAAAAAATGATTAACGTCAGCAATACCGATAAATTAGTGACCGTCAATGTGCTGGGCGAATTTACGCTGACAGACTTCAAGCAATTTGAAGAGGCGGTGGAATACGCAATCAAATTTCAAGGCAAAGTCAGTTTGCTGCTCGACCTGAGCGGCATGACCGGTTACACCATCGATGTCGCGTGGGAAGAAATCAAATTCAGCCGCGCGCACAAAGCCGATTTCCAAAAAGTGGCGGTCATCACTTCCGACCAATGGACCATCTGGAGCGCGTGGCTTACCAAGCTCTTGGTCGATGCCGAGATATTGGTATTCGACGAGAGTGAACTCGCCAGCGATTGGGTGAAGGCCTGAATGTCGTCGTCGTTGGTTTCCACCGCGCAGCTCGCGCAAATTTTATCTGATCCTGACTGGATCATCATCGATTGCCGTCATAATCTGACTGATGTAGAAGCCGGTCGACGCGCGTATCAAAGCGCACATATACCCGGCGCCTTTTTTTTGCACCTGGATGAAGATTTAGCCGGTAAAAAAACCGGCAGCAACGGTCGTCATCCACTGCCCGAGGTAAAAACTTTCGCAGCAAAAATGAGTAGCATCGGTGTCGATAAAAACAAAACCGTCGTCGCCTACGACGATGCAGGCGGTATGTTCGCCGTGCGCTTTTGGTGGATGTTGCGTTCGCTCGGACACGATAAAGTCATGTTACTCGATGGCGGCATCACTAAGTGGCTGACGGAAAATCGTCCGGTCAATGCGCATAGTCCTAAAGCAATGCCTGCAACATTTACGCCAACCGAAACTTGGCAAAACGTCAACGCTGATTATGTGTCGCAACGTTTGCATCAACCGGCCATGTGTTTAATCGACGCGCGCGCGCCGGATCGCTTTGCCGGACAAAATGAAACCCTCGATGCGATGGCGGGTCATATCCCCGGTGCGGGTAACCGTTTTTTCAAAAATAATCTGGATGCGGAAGGTCGCTTCAAATCGGCAGAACTATTAAGAAATGAATTCGATGCGCTACTGAAAAATAACGCCGCAAAAAATGTCGTGCATCAATGCGGTTCCGGCGTTACGGCATGTCATAATTTATTTGCTATGGAATTAGCGGGATTAGGCGGCTCGAAATTATATGCAGGCTCATGGAGCGAATGGTGCGCAGATATTGCGAGTCCTGTTGAAATATAAAGCCGGTAAAAAAATGAATATAATCAAATACTTATATGTAATACCGTTTGCCGCTTTAATTTCCTGTGCGCATACTGCTCAACAAAGTCCCGCGCAAGCCTTTATTAAACCCGGCGATAATTTAGTCACCGAAGGCATACCCGCCATTCCCGCAGCGCTCGCTACCAAAGTAAATCCGTACACCGAATACCGGCCGAAGTCTTTCAACAGTTGGCACCCGACCAAACGCGAAATGTTGATCGCCCTGCGCGCGGGCAATAGCAACCAAACGCATCTGCTTGAAGCGCCGATGGCGCAGCCGAAACAACTGACCAGCTACGCCGAACCGGTAGCGGGCGCGAGCTATCAACCGACACTGGGAAATTATTTCGTCTTCGCCAAAGACACCGGCGGAAACGAAGTACATCAGTTTTACCGCAGCGATTTCATTGGCGGAAAAGCGACGCTGCTCACGGATGAAAAATTACGCAATGGCGGCGCAGCCTGGTCGCACAAAGGCGATCGCTTTGTGCATAGCGCGATTGAGACGGATAAAAATCGCCAGCAAGCGAGCGTGGTGACGCAGGTGCGCATGGTCCATCCCGATGAGGCTGCGCAAACCAAAACCATCGCGTCATTACCCGGCGGCGGCTGGGGCAATTTCACGTGGTCGCCCGACGATAAGCAATTGGCCATGATCGAATATGTGTCGATTAACGAAAGCCATATTTGGTTGCTGGATATTGCGACGGGCGAGAAAACCCGTGTCATGCAAAACAAACCGAATGAGCCGGTTTCGTATCAGGGCGTTGAGTTCAGCGCCGATGGTAAAAGTATTTACACCACGAGTGACGCCGATAGCGAATTTTTACGCCTGACCAGCATCAACCTCGCAGATAAATCACGCGAGGTGCTCACGCCCGATAACAATTGGGATGTGGAAAGTTTCGCCCTATCGCGAGATGGCAAATATCTCGCCTATGTGGTGAATGACAATGGTGTGAGCAAACTGATAGTAATCTACACACCCAATCGCAAAATCATTGCGCGGCCCACTTTGCCGCAAGGCACACTCAACGGATTGCAGTGGCATCGTAATTTGCCTGAGCTCGCGTTCAGCCTGTCTTCCGCGCGCTCACCGGCGGACGTGTATTCGCTCGACGTGGCCGCCGATAAACTCACGCGCTGGACCAGCAGTGCGGGCGAAGGCCGCGACACCAGCGATTTTGTCGAGCCGGAGTTGGTGAAATGGAAAAGTTTTGATGGGCGCGAGATCAGCGGCTTTCTCTATCGCGCGCCGAAAACATTCGGCGACAAGCGCCCACTGGTCATTAATATTCACGGCGGCCCGGAAGGCCAGTATCGCCCGGGCTTTTTGGCGCGCAATAATTATTATTTAAATGAAATGGGTGTGAGCTTATTGTTCCCCAACGTGCGCGGATCGTCCGGCTACGGCAAAAACTTTCTCAAGCTCGACAATGGAAAATTGCGCGAAGATTCAGTAAAAGACATCGGCGCGCTATTGGATAGTCTCGGCGCACAAGCCGACATTAACGCCAGCCGCGTCCTCGTCACAGGCGGTAGTTACGGTGGTTATATGAGCCTCGCAGTCGCGACCTTGTACCCGGAAAAAATTGCCGCGTCGATTGATGTCGTGGGCATTTCCAACTTTGTCACTTTCCTTGAGCGGACTGAAAGTTACCGCCGAGATTTGCGCCGGGTCGAATACGGCGATGAGCGCGATCCCGACATGCGCGCGCATTTGCAAAACATCTCGCCGCTCAATCGCGCGGACAAAATAGTGAAACCACTATTCGTCGTGCAAGGGAAAAACGATCCGCGTGTGCCGGTGACGGAAGCCGAACAAATCGTCGCCACGCTGAAAAAATCCAATACGCCGGTGTGGTATTTGTTGGCGAATGACGAAGGCCACGGCTTTGCAAAAAAATCCAATGTGGATTTTCAGTTCTATTCCACCATCGAATTTATGCACAAATATTTGTTAAAAAATTGAATAGAATCAAATGGTTATAATTGATCGCGTTTGACCGCGCCAAAACGCGATTCTTCGCCACGCATCAACTTGGCGATGTTTTCGCGGTGACGATAAATGATCAGCAAAGCCATGATGAATAGCGACAAAGCCATCCAGCCAAAGCCGAAATAATTTACCGCAAGCAAGGGCGCGACGATCGCGCCGCAGATCGACGCCAGCGACACATAGCGGCTGAAATAAAAAACCAATAGCCAAATAATCATCACGCCAACGGCGAGCCCGGTTTGCACTGCGAATAAAATACCAATCGCCGTCGCCACGCCTTTGCCACCCTTGAAGGCATGAAATACCGGCAGCATATGGCCAAGCAAGGCGGCGAGTGCGACGGCAGCGATAGTCAGTTCGCCCAGGCCAAACTGCTGCGCAAAATATTTCGCTAACATCACGGCGACAAAACCCTTGAGCGCATCGCCCAGTAAAGTCAGTAGCGCAGCCGTTTTATTGCCGCTACGCAAAACATTCGTTGCGCCCGGATTATGCGAGCCGTAAGTGCGCGGATCGGGCAGGCGCATCAACTTGGTCACCACCACAGCGAACGACACCGAGCCGATGAGATAGGCTATTAACACGAACAAAACGCTATTCATTCTTTCCCCTTAACGCATCCTGTTAGAATTGTGGTGTCATTTTAGACTATTTAGACTATTCAATCGCGGATCACATGATGGATCATATTTTTATTAGCGAATTCAAAACCGACGCACGCGTCGGTGTGTATGCATGGGAACTCGCCGCGCCGCAAACCATCCAGCTCGATATTGAGTTTGATCTGCCCGGTAAAAAATCCTTTGCCACCGACAAAATCCGCGATACGGTGGATTACAGCGTAGTAGTAGCGCGTATCCGCGAAATATTAGCAGCGAAACATTTTAATTTGATCGAAAGCCTGGCTGAAGCCGTCGCCAAATTATTGATGGAAGAATTCAAAGTGCCAAAAGTAAGAGTGCGTGCGGCGAAGCTGGCGGTGATAAAAGGGGTAAAGCAGGTGGGTGTGGAGATTGATCGAGTTGCAGGCTAATAGTAGTCATGTTTCGTCATTTATACATTAGAATCCATTTTCTCAAATCTTAAGGATCATCCCAATGAATTTTTTCTACAAAACGACCAGCCTGTTTGCAGGTGCCTTTGCTTTATTGCTGTTACCTCATTTTGCGGCGGCAGCAGACGTAGTCACGGCAGCACAAAAAATTTCCAATGAAGCTATCAATAATGCGCTGACGGAGAAAAAAATCAGCGAGCTCGAAAATCTAATGCAGAGCCATATCGCGGCGTATAAAAAAGGGCAAATCTCCGCGGAAGAATTGAGCGCAAAATTCAGTTTGTTCTCTACTAACAAGCTAGCGCAGGAAACTGTTTTAGACCAATGGGTAAGTCAGTATCCGAGCTCTCATCCGGCGCTTGCGGCAAGGGGCAGTTATCTTGTCGGCATGGCGTGGTCTCAAAGAGGTACTGCCGCTGCGAAAGACACTGGCGCGAAACAGTTTGAAAATTTACAGGCCTACATGGGCCGCGCAGAGGCGGACTTGAAGGCCTCAATTAAATTGGACGACAAGCCAATTCACAGTTATGCCACCTTGATTCAAGTTGCTAAAGGCCTGAACAAAAAAGAAGAGATGCGCGAATTTCTTTTGGCGGCGATTAAAGCTGATCCCAAAATATTTGGCGCCAGACGCGCCTACCTTAATGCGGTCACTCCGAAGTGGGGAGGATCCTTGCTGATGATGGATGAAATTATCGCAGAGGCAAAAAATTCCCCCATGACAGACGAAGATAAGCGTCGCCTTGAGGCGGATTTTTTTGCGCTTAAAGCGGATCAGGCAAAACTCGATAAAGACTACAATGCCGCGCTTGAATTATATAAAAAATCTTACGCGCTAAACCCGAAGGAGGTAGCCGTGTTAAATAGTACGGCCTTCGTAGCCATGATGAGTAATCGTAACGAAGAAGCGCTTAAGGCGCTGAACGAGGCATTGCAGTTGGATCCACAAAATAAATGGGCTTTGTTTAATCGCGCTGAAGTCTATGAGTTTCGTATGAAAGAGCCTAATAAAGCATTTAAAGATTATTTGTCTGCGGCGGATGTCGGCGATGCTTTGGCTCAGAACCGCGTAGGTTTGGCGTATTCGACCGGCATACTCGTTAGCAAAGATGAAGCTAAGGCAGAACAATATTTTGCAAAAGCGATTGCGCAGGGCAATGAAAGCGCAAAGACGAATATAAAAAATCTACAGGCAGGCAAAAAAAGCGGATCTTAACTTAGCTCTCAATACCCGTGTAATCTTTGCCTTAGCCGCGAGGATGATGCTTGGCGTGCAGCGCTTTCAAGCGCTCGCGCGCCACATGGGTATAAATCTGCGTCGTCGTAATATCCGCATGGCCGAGTAACATTTGCACCACGCGCAAATCTGCGCCGTGATTCACTAAGTGCGTGGCGAAGGCGTGGCGTAAGGTGTGCGGAGATAAAGGTTGTTTGATCTCAGCCGTTTCCGCATGGCGTTTGATGATGTGCCAAAACGATTCACGCGTCATCGCGCCGCCGCGCGACGTGACGAATAGCGCGTCGGAAATTTGTTGTTTCAAAATGTCCGGCCGCGCGCTGTCGATATACTTTTTAATCCAACTCAGCGCTTCTTCGCCTATCGGCACCAGGCGTTCCTTCGAACCTTTACCCATCACGCGCGCGACGCCGACATTGCGATCGACCTGCATCGATTTCAACGTGACTAATTCCGTTACACGCAGCCCGATGGCGTAAAGTAACTCCAGCATGGCGCGATCACGCAAGCCGAGTGGTGTATTCACATCCGGCGCATTGAGCAAACTCTCGACGTCTTTTTCAGTCAAACTTTTCGGCAACGAGCGCGGTAGTTTGGGTGTGTCGATATTCAGCGTCGGATCGGCTTTGACCAGGTTTTCGCGCAAGGCGAATTGGTAAAATCGTTTGAACGACGACAGTTGCCGACTCGCCGTGGTCGGTTTAGTTTCTTTGACGGTGAATTGGTAAGCGAGGTAGGCCTGCAGATTTTCTTCCGTCGCGGTTTCCAGTTTTGCGCTACGATTTTTAAGCAGCCATTCCGCGAGCTGATTTAAATCTTGGCGATAACTCGTCAGCGTATTTTTCGCCAGGCCGTCTTCCAACCACAGCACATCGTTGAAACGGTCGAGTAGCAAATTTTCCAGCGCCGATTTCATAAAATCGGCAACAAAATCGTCATTCCCGCGCAGGCGGGAACCCAGCGAAAGCTAAAATAGTTCATGCGCTTCGTGGTGGAGCAACCATTTTTTTATCGACAGCGGATCTTCCAGCTTGCCGCCCATGAATCCGCCGAGCTGCCCATTGGCTGCGATGATGCGATGACACGGAATGACGATGACGATGGGATTATGTCCGCAAGCCGTACCGACGGCGCGCGGCGATGAAGCGATACGCTGCGACAATTCGCCATAACTCCACGGTGTGCCGGAAGGAATTTTTTGCAATGCTTCCCACACTTTTATTTGATGCGCGGTGCCGGAAAGTTTGATGGGTAAATCGAATTGATATTTCGGGTTGTCGAAATATTGTTGCAGTTGCACGGCTACTAAGTGCGCAACGGAATTTTTTTTCGGCGTCAGTATGCTTTCTTTCCCGCTTAAAAACTCTATATTAATCAAATACTTATCTTCAAGCGTGCGAATGCCTAAAACACCGAAAGGCGCGCGGATTTTGGCTTGATAAATATTTTCCGTAGTTGGGTTCATGCGATAGATGATGGTACGCAAAGACCCATCCCCACCCTAACCCTCCCCTTGAAGAGGAGGGGATAAGAGCGGAGAAGTGATTTTTCATCGGGGGGATTTGTCATCGAAGAGTGAAGTCCCTTCCCCCTTGACGGGGGAAGGTTAGGATGGGGGTGGCGCGTGCAATCAGCGCCAATGCTCAACGTAACTCTTGTTTTGAAGCGAAGGTAATTTGGGAGCGGAAGCGATTTGTCTTTCGCTGAAATAAAAAACGAAGAAAGAAATCCCTCCCCCTTCAAGGGGAGGGAATGTTTTGTCGGAAACAGTGGGTGTTGATTGAAAATCAAAACGCCTACTTCGCAAACACCCGACTCATATCAGCAAACGCCTTGAACTCCAGCACATTGCCGCATGGGTCGAGAAAAAACATGGTGGCTTGTTCGCCGACTTCGCCTTTGAAGCGAATGTGTGGCTCGATGATGAATTTGGTTTTTACCGAGCGTAATTTCGCTGCGAGTTTTTCCCATTCGGCCAAAGATAAAATCACACCGAAGTGTCGCACCGGCACGTTGTCGCCATCGACCGCATTGGTGTCCGCGCTGCCGGTTTCGTCCGGCGCGAGATGCGCGACGATTTGATGACCGTAAAAATCAAAGTCCACCCACTCCGGCGACGAACGGCCCTCGGGACAACCGAGCAGGCCGCCGTAAAAACCGCGCGCTTTGTTCAGATCGCTGACGGGGAAGGCCAGGTGAAATAGAGGTGTTGCGGACATATATAGTATTCAAGTGAAATGGGTACCATTATTCTACTGCTAAGCCAGCAAAAGCGGCAGGTATAATTATGCTTGATTCTAATTAGAAAAATTGCATGTCCATCGCACTGATTATCCTGCCGAATTTTTTGCTCATCGTGCTCGGCTTCGCGCTGCATCGCTGGGGCGGATTTCCGCGCGCGTTCTGGGCGCAGGTCGAACGGCTGATTTATTTTTTGTTATTCCCCGCATTGTTATTTCGCGCGCTGGCGAAAACGCCGATCGATCTCACTACCGCGACGCCGTTGATTTTCGGCGGTTTATTGGTCATGGTTTCCGGCATGGCGCTGAGTTATCTGGCCAAATATTTATTCCAGCCATCGTCCATGTTATTCGCCTCCGGCTTTCAATGTGCGTTTCGGTTTAACAGTTATGTCGGCTTGGCGATTGCGGCAGGGTGGGGCGGACAGCCCGGCATCGCCGCGCTCGCGCTACTCGTCGGCACCATGATCCCACCCGCGAATATCGCGTCAGTATGGGCGCTGGCGCAACACGGCGAAGGCAATGCGTGGCGCGAGTTGCTGCGTAATCCGCTCATCATCGCGACCTTATCTGGGATGGCATATTCGGTCACAGGTTTGCCTTTGCCCGCATGGATAGCCGGTAGTCTGGCGCCGATAGGCGACGCGGCCTTGCCGATGGGCTTGCTATCGGTAGGTGCAGGTTTGAAAATCGATGCAGCGATAAATGCCGAAGCAGAAAATAATGCGCAACCCAAAGCCGTGATGTTTTATTGGCTCGCCGTGAAGTTGCTCGCCTTGCCCGTCATCGCATGGCTCATAGGTCGCGCATTAGCTTTGCCAGCGCTATACGCGCAAATGTTAATCCTTTTCGCCGCACTACCACCCGCGTCATCCGCCTACATCCTCGCCGCGCGCATGGGCGGCGATCCGGCGCCGGTGGCGAAGTTGATTACATGGGGAACTTTGTTGTCGATGTTGACGATACCGATTTGGATTTTAGTGTTTGGGTGAATGTGTTTTTGCTGATTATTTCGTAGGATGTGCTGAGGGACGAAGCGCATCGACCGCGATTGTTTGAAATACGCTGGGCTTATCAGCGCCAGCACTACAGTGCTGTCATCCTGAGTGATAACGAAGGATCTGCTGTTACGCGCGCCAAATCAACATCGAAAAGCAGATCCTTCGCTACCGCTCAGGATGACAAGCTCCTTCCCCCTTGACGGGGGAAGGTTGGGATGGGGGTGGAAATGGTTGTGCCGTACCCGACCGTAAAGCTCAAGTCAAACTTTGCCGGGGGTAGCCCGGCGGCTAGTCACTTTTTTGCTTCGCCAAAAAAGTAACCAAAAAAGGCGAACCCGCCGCGCTGCCTTTTGTTTTTAGGTTTTTGTTGTCGCGCTATTTCTGCTGTCTATCGGGCGTCGAGCACAAACTCGCTGGAACCTTCAATTGCAACCTAGATCACCGCGTAGCTCAAACAGGTTCTCGCCGACGGCCCCCGATCCACAACAGAGATATCAGCGGCGCAGATGGGTGAGCGATTCTTTCTTCGCATCACAATTTGTAGGGTGCAATGAGTAAAGCGAATTGCACCGAATGTAAATCTGAGCAATCCATTTTATTCCAATACTTTGCGCTGCTCTACGAGTTTCATGCGACGCAATTCACGTTGTTCATTGCGCCTTACGAGTTCTGCACAGGTTCAGAACGACAAACAAAA
>JAYVGF010000327.1:0-1604 GCA_043772415.1 Betaproteobacteria bacterium | reverse complement strand
CGCGGGCTACGCGCATCGGCCAAGACGATAAAACCCATCAGTTGTTCGTGCAATATCAGCGGCACGATCAACCAGGCCCTGGGCGCAACGCTGATCCATGCTGGCAACCGCAGATCGCCATACACATCAGGTTGAACGCTATATTCCTTTAAATCCACCACCCATTGCCGCTCATCTAAAAACGCACATAGAGATCCGTCAGCCGCTTCGCTGTCGTTAATCTCCGGCATATTCCACCGCGCAACTTGATGAAAACCATCGGCACGATCGACCCAAAGCAGGGCGGCAGGACTATCCACTAATTCGGCGACCGCCCGGATTGAGCGTTCATATAAATTGACGCCTGGCTCACCGGCAGACAGCGTATACGTAAAGCGCAGCCATTCTTCGCGATAGTCATATTTATAACTAAAGAAATGCTTGCTCAGCAGCACTTTCAAGCGCGCGCGTAACGCGCCTGAAAATAGCAGTAAAAACAAAATAAGAACGGCACCAAACAAAAATGCAGCTTGTAATACGCCACCCCAATTGCCGCCAAAAAGTCGGATGTAGTAACCCGCTGCCGCCATAATGAGTAAATACACCCCGGCACCAAACAAGGTCGCGGTGTGAAACACCACGCCGCGCGATACGGCGATATCTAAGGACCATTGCGGATTTCGCGCTGCCGATACCGCAATCAAGGGCACGATGAGCGCATTGACGACACCACGCGCGTTCCAAATTCCAACATCAATGGATTTGAACAATAAGGCATCGGAATAGAGGTAAAAGTCGAAAGCGAATAAACCGCCCAGCCCTAAACAAATATGCTTAATCGCCCAGCGTTGTGTGTCTACCGCATTGCGGTAGAGTTGCTCCACCAAAGCCAATCCAAGTAAGGCTAAGGCGATGCGGCTGGTAATCGAAATGCTCAGGCCTTCCAAGCTTAATGGCAGCGCCCGGGTGTGCAGGACGACGCTATAAACCATCACCGCGATTATTGCCCCGACGCCGAGTATATAAATCCGCCGCAAGGTGCTGCCTGAGCGCCCTTTATTTTTCTGCGCGCCTGATTCAAAAATTTTCCACAACAAAAGTAGCCAAGCGCCGTTACGCGCAATTTCCAGCAAATCAGGATACAAGGGGCTAATGGTGCGAACCGCCGCATAGGCCGTCACCGTGGCCCATACGCAGGTTAGTCCCGCTGCCAGCATGAGCAGCACACCAAGCGCTTTATCGCGCTGGCTGACTGCCAACAGCCCAGTCAGAATGGCAAAGGCTAAACCCGCAAGCCCATAGCTAATGGCGCCAATCGGGAGTTCCATGCCCTACCTCGCACCCTTTCCGAAGAGCACGACTTGCGCGGTTTGAAACATGATCAAGAGATCCAAGAACAAGGTATGGTTTTTAACATAGTACAAATCGAATTGGAGTTTTTCGATGGCGTCTTCGAGCGAGGCGCCATACGGGTAACGCACTTGCGCCCAGCCGGTGATGCCGGGCTTGATGCTATGCCGTGCAGCGTAATAAGGAACTTGCTCCAGTAATTGATCCACGAAAAAGGGACGCTCTGGGCGCGGACCCACAAAGCTCATGTCGCCGCGCAAAACATTGATGATTTG
>JAYVGF010000326.1:0-3092 GCA_043772415.1 Betaproteobacteria bacterium | reverse complement strand
ACAGCGAGTTTGTGCTCGACGCCCGCTAGGCAGCAGAAATAGCGCGACAACAAAAACAACCAAACAAAAAGCAGCGCGGCGGGTTCGCCTTTTTTGGTTACTTTTTTGGCGAAGCAAAAAAGTGACTAGCCGCCGGGCTACCCCCGGCACTGGCATTCAGAGCCTTGCTTTTTCAGCCGAAGAAAAATTAACCAGCACCCCCATCCCAACCTTCCCCCGTCAAGGGGGAAGGAGCTTGGTCTTCTGATGTATCGTAAAGAGGTGATGGACTTGCGAGCCTTACGCGTGCGCGCGGCGCACCCTACGGAAATGCTAACGCGCGATGTTCTGAAAACTTTCCACCAATCTATCAACATCCTGAATCGTATGTGCTGCCGATAACGAGATGCGCAAACGCGCAGTTCCAACGGCAACAGTCGGCGGGCGAATTGCGGGCACCCAGATATTTTTTTGTTTTAGCTTTTCCATCACGTTTAACCCCGCTGCGTTGTCCCCAATGACGAGTGATTGAATAGCCGTCTGCGACGGCAGCAGTTTCCACGGCAGATTCGACAATCCGTTACGCAAGCGCAAGACAAGCTTTTGTAATTGCCCGCGACGCGACGTTTCTTGTTCAATAATACGCAGGCTTTCCTTCAACGCCACTGCCAACGCTGGCGGTGAAGCGGTGCTGAATACATAGGTGCGTGCGCGTTGTACCAACCATTCGATCACATCGGCTTGGCCCGCAACGAATGCGCCTGACACACCGGCAGCTTTCCCCAAAGTGCCCATGTAAATTACGTTGGTTGATTGAATATTAAAATGCTCCAGCACGCCGCGCCCGTTTGCGCCGAGCACGCCGAATCCGTGCGCGTCGTCGAGTAACAACCACGCATCGTTTTGCTCGCACAGCTTGATCAACTCGCGAACCGGCGCGATGTCGCCGTCCATGCTGAACACCGCATCGCTCACTACCAGCTTGCGGGAGGCGCGCGAAGCTTGCAGCATTTGCGCCAGTTGCGTCACGTCAGCGTGCGCGTAAATCTGCACTTCGGCGCGCGATAAACGTGCGCCGTCGATGATGCAGGCATGATTCAGCGCGTCGGAAAATATCACGTCGCCTACACCTGCCAACGCAGGTATCACGCCAGTGTTCGCCATATAGCCGCTGGAAAAATACAGTGCGCGCGGCAATCCGACGAACTTAGCCAAACCGCTTTCCAATGTTTCGTGCGGCAACATATGACCGCTGATCAAATGCGACGCGCCTGCACCGACGCCGTATTCCTGCGCACCTTTTATGAATGCTTGTTTCACGTCGGGATGATTGGCTAGGCCGAGATAATCGTTGCTACAAAACGAGAGATAGCTTTTGCCATCGACGACAAGCTGTGTGCTTTGCGCGCTCGATACGATTTGGCGCGTTCGCAGCAGGTTCTGCGCTTCTAGTTCGGTTAGTTGAGATGAGAGGTTGGGCACGGTGGGTTGTTTACTTGAACGTCAAAAATTGTGGATTGAAAGGTTCGGATTCGACGACGGGCTACACTTTCTACCGTCATTCCCGCGCAGGCGGGAATCTAGCTAAAATAAAAATGCATTTTTTATTTAACCCCGCTGGATTCCCGCCTGCGCGGGAATGACGGGGGGATGGGATGTTTTTGGTGTCGAAACAAGCTGATGCGGATTATATGTAACAATTTGATTATATTGAATTATTTTCTACGCCACGTTGTGCCTGCCGCAGAGTCTTCAAGCAGAATTCCAGCGTCATCCAGCTCTTTGCGTATGCGATCCGATTCGGCGAAATTTTTGGATTGGCGAGCGGCGAAGCGGGCGTTAATCAAACCTTGAATTTCATCATCACTTAAACCAAATGTAATTTTGCCATCGATTGTTATTTCACCTATGCTTGCATTACTCGTAATGTAAATTACACCACCCTGCAAATAAGCATTCGCATCCCCCTGCAACAAACCCAAAGTTTCACCCAAACTTTTCAGCAACGCCGCCGTTTTTTCGGATTTATTTTTATTCAACTCTTTCGCCACATCAAACAACACGGCAAACGCTTCCGGCGTGTTGAAATCATCATCCATCGCCGCGCGAAAGCGCGAAGCATATACATCGCTCCAATCAATTTCTCCTAGAGTTACTGAGGGAAAATCGCGTAGCGCGGTATACATGGTCGCTAAATTTTGTTCGGCTTCTTTCAATACTTCTTCGTTGTAATTGGTTTGGCTGCGATAGTGCCCGCGCAAAAGAAAAAATCGCAGCGCTTCCTGTCTGCCACCCAATCTATCTAACACATCACGGAGCGTGAAAAAATTACCTAGCGACTTGGACATTTTGGTGTTGTCGATATTGAGAAATCTCGCGTGCATCCAGTAATTGGCGAAGCCGTGTCCATGCGCGCCTTCGCTTTGCGCGATTTCATTTTCGTGATGAGGGAAAGTTAAATCTTCGCCACCGCCGTGGATGTCAAAGCGTTCGCCGAGCGTGGCTTCGCTCATCACCGAGCATTCGAGATGCCAACCGGGTCGGCCGTTGCCCCAAGGCGATTCCCAGAACGGTTCGCCCGGTTTGGCCGCTTTCCACAGCACAAAATCCATCGGGTCGCGTTTCAATTTATCGATTTCGACGCGTTCGCCCGCGCGCAAATCGTCGAGCGATTTGCCGGATAATTTGCCGTAGCCGTCGAACTTGCGCACTTCGAAATTCACGTCACCATTGCCCGGCGCGTAAGCCAAGCCTTTGTCGATCAAGGTTTGGATCATCGACACCATGCTGTGCTTATCGCCGGTGACATATTGCGTAGCATGCGGTTGCTTGGTCGGCGTAGCCATGCCGAGGCGCGCGCAATCAGCTTCCATCGCGGCGGTCATGCGCACGGTCAAGGCGTCGATCGGCTCTTTGTTTTCCGCCGCACGGGCAATGATTTTGTCGTCCACGTCGGTGATATTCCGCACATAGGTCACGTCATAATTCGAGGCACTCAGCCAGCGAACAACCATGTCAAATACCGTGAAAGTCCGTGCATTGCCAATGTGGATAAAGTCATAGACAGTCGGGCCGCAGACGTACATGCTGACTTTTCCTGGGGTAATTGGGGT
>JAYVGF010000325.1:0-2622 GCA_043772415.1 Betaproteobacteria bacterium | reverse complement strand
ACGGCGGCTGAGAGTGTGGCCGGTGACACCGGGCGTGACGGTCGGGTTGACGTGATGGCCATTGATGCCGCGCTCACCCAGCTTGCAGCCACCGATGCGCGGTTCGCGCAGGTCGTCGAGCTGCGCTACTTTGGCGGCTTGAGCTTCGCCGAAGTCGCGCAGTTGTGGAGCGTCAGCGAGCGCACCGTTCGCCGCGACTGGGACAAGGCCAAACTGCTGCTGATGCTGCTGTCGCGCGATGAGTAGCGCGGGCCGTTCCGACGCTTGCTGAATAGGGGTTGCCGCTTGAGCAGGGATGCGTTGAGCGTGAACGATACCCGTCGTGCCCGCGACCCCGCTGGGATGGGGATGGGGATGGGGGTATCGCTGACGCTCAACCCATCCTACTTGGGCATCAGCTTTTTGCTGAAAGCACCATTTAATAAGGGCAAAAGCGATATTTACGCTGATAATCGACTTTCGGCAAAAATATTGTTTTTGCCCATATAAAATAAGGCGTTCAGCATAAAGCTGTACCCTATTTTTTTCATCTCCACAACGTTCACTGCGTCGTGGAAGACGACGCGGCACCGCTTGCGAATTTGAGCGACTACCGGGGCAGGAAGTCCTGATAAATCGAGCGTAGCGCCACGCCGATGAATACACCCAGTGAAGCACGCTCAATTCGCGTCGCTCAACACCATTCGTTCTACGCGAAGCGAGGGGTTTGAAGGTGGTCGAATCGCTCCCGTCGCTCAAGGCGAACCGGCTTTCTCAACTACCGCAGCGAGAGAACCACGCCCACTTTTTCCGGATTCGCACCGCAAATAGTTTGACTCGTCGCTGCGCCGTTGCGTCACGCGTGGGTCCTCTTTACTGTCACCTTCAGGCAACCGTCGTTGCCTTTCAAAACGTTTCAATACAGGAGTCCCTATGAAGACGAATCAACTAAAACAAAGCGCGCTGATTTGCGTGTTCGGCGTCGCCGCCATGTTGACAGGGTGTGCCGGTGTTCCCTCCGCTGACGTGACCGGAACGGCCACCACCGCGCAGGTCGCTCAAACGGCAGCGGTCGATATTATTTCAAGCAAAGCATCGCAGTAATTCCGCGATGGCTGTCCTGAAATCGCCAGCGCTGGGTATCACCCGATTGCTCATCGCAACGAGTGATACCCAGCCGCCTCATCGCTGCTGTTGCCTCCGTTGTAGTGTGCCGGTTGCCATCTTCAGCGCCGTGATTTCAATGGCCGAGCAGAGGCAGGCCGATGGCAGCGTTCGCCTCGCACACACAACGGTAGCTGCTCCCGCCATCGCGTCATTGGCGGCATCGTCGCTGCCAGCACAAACCCACAGCAATCAACAACACTGAGTCCGGGATCACGAAACACCGGCACAGCTTACCGATTCACCACCCTAATGATGGAGCCCGAAATGAATACTCTTGTTATCCACCGGAAAACGCTGTTTTGCATGCTTTGCGCCGTTCTGCTCATTGCTGCTTGCACGGGAAACCCCACCACTGAGCGAGCGGACACCACCGCTGTCGCCAAGTGGAATCAAATTGCCACCGACGCGGTGGTGAAATTCAACGCCAACGATGCGGCCGGCGGAATTCCGCCCATGATTGAGTCACGCATGTATGCCATGGCCTTCAGCGCGGCGCACGACGCTCTGAATGCCATTGACGCGCGCTATCAGCCGTATCTGACCAAGGCCACCATGAGCAACGCATCGCCCGATGCGGCGGTCGCCGCCGCCATTCGCGATGTCATGGTCGGGCAGCTTCCTCCGCTGCAGGCCGATCTCGACGCTGCCTACACCGCCGCGCTCGCGGCCATTGCCGACGGCGAGAAAAAAACCAACGGCATTGCGCTGGGCAAACAAATGGCCGTCGCCATTGCTGCATCCCGCCAGAGCGACGGCAGCGCCAGTGCGGCCATACCGTACGTGCCCGGCAGCGCTCCGGGCAACTATCGCTTCACACCGCCGTTTGACGGGCCGCCCTTCAACGGCTTCGCCGCGCTCCCTGCGTGGGGCAAGGTCAAGCCCTTTGTTGCTACCAGCGGCGCGCAATTTCGTGCACCGGCACCATACCGCGTAACCGACGCCGCGTACACGGCGGATTTCAACGAAATCAAGCGCCTGGGTGCCGCCACTGGCAGCGCACGCACACCGGAACAATCCGAAATCGGTCGCTTCTGGCTGGAGAGCTCGCCGCTTGGCTGGAATCGAATCGCTGCCACACTCGCCAAATCACGTAGCCTGAACGGCTGGGATCAGGCGCGGCTGTTCGCCTTAGTGCATCTGGCCGTCGCCGATGGCTACATCAGCTCGTTCGATTCGAAATACTTCTACAACTTCTGGCGTCCCCTCACAGCGGTGCGACTGGCCGACACCGATGGCAACCCGGACACCGCAGGCGACCCGAGCTGGCAAACTTTTGATCCGGTGACGCCACCCATCCCCGAATATCCATCGGCTCATGCCACCGCAGGCGGCGCGGCGTCTGCGGTTCTTAGAGGCGCGCTCGGCAGTGATGACCTTGCGTTCTCGCAAACCAGCACCACGCTGCCCGGCGTCACCCGAACGTTCAGCAAGCTGTCGCAAGCTGCGAGCGAAAACAACCTGTCGCGAATTTACGTG
>JAYVGF010000324.1:0-7309 GCA_043772415.1 Betaproteobacteria bacterium | reverse complement strand
CTAAAACGCATCAGCCGTTGCCGCCCTGGCCACCCGGGCGGGTATGATCCTGTACCGCCGCACCCATAAATGAAATGACAGATTGCCGACATGATAGATAAGAAATTAATTACCTTGATGATTTTCCTGTTTTCCGGCTTCACGCTATGGCAGGCATGGGAGGCGAAGACGCATCCTAAAGCGCCGATAGCGGCGACCAGCACTGCGACGCTGCCGCAAGCTTCGACCGGGAATGCCACCGCCGGCGCAGTCGCTTCTGCGTTGCCTGCGACCGCCCCCGCATTAAGCGATGCCGGTTTCGCACGCGGTGACCGTATTATTGTGCGCACAGATAAATTTCTCGCCGAAATTGACACCATCGGCGGCGGTATCCGCAAGCTCAGTTTGTTGCAACACTTGGCCGCTGATGAGCCGAACAAGCCGTTTACTTTAATGCAGGACGACGCTGCGCCGTTTTATATTACCCGCGCCGGTTTGCTCGGTGACGGGTTGCCTAATCACAACACCGTGTTTACCTCGGCAGCGAAAGAATACACACTGGAAGCCGGTAAGCCGACGCTGGAAGTAAAGCTGGATGCGCCGGACGCCAACGGCGTCAAAGTGAGTAAGCGTTTTGTCTTCCGTCGCGATAGTTATGTCATCGACGAATCCTTCGACATCACCAACAACAGCGCCGCGACGATACAACCGAACGCCTATTACGAATTCCTGCGCGACAGCACGCCGCCGCCGGGCGACCAGCGTTTTGTCAGCACTTTCACCGGCCCGGCTTTGTATAACGAAACGGAAAAATTCCAGAAAATCGATTTCGCCAATATTGATAAAGGCAAAGAAAATAAAGTCCGCAAAAGCAATAATGGTTGGGTGGCGATGTTGCAGCATTATTTTGTTGCAGCATGGATACCTAAGGCCGGTTCAGATTTGGAGTTTTACACGCGCAAGGTCGGCGACAAGTTTTATTCCGCTGGCGTCGTGGTGCCAGTAGCGGCCGTCGCAGCGGGGGCGACCGGCTCGGTGACGGTACCGCTATATGCAGGCCCGGAAGAAGTGGAAAAGTTGCGCGCCATTGCGCCAGGTTTGGATTTGACCATCGATTACAGTTGGCTCACCATCGTCGCAACACCGTTATTTTGGTTGCTGTCGTTTATTCATGATTACGTGGGTAATTGGGGGGTGGCGATTATTTTGCTCACCGTCATTATCAAAGCGGCGTTTTTTCATCTGTCTGCTAAGCAATATAAATCCATGGCGCAAATGAAAGTGCTGGGGCCGAAAGTCGAAAAGCTGAAACAACAATACGGCGACGATCGCGCGAAAATGAACCAGGCGATGATGGAGTTGTATAAAAAAGAAAAAATCAACCCGCTCAGCGGCTGCTTGCCGATCTTGTTGCAAATGCCTATTTTCCTTGCGCTGTATTGGGTGTTGCTCGGCGCAGTGGAGTTGCGACATGCGCCGTTTGCGCTATGGATTACCGATTTGTCGGCTGCCGATCCTTATTATGTGTTGCCGGTGATTTACGGCATCACCATGTTCATCACCACCAAGCTGAACCCGCCACCGCCGGATCCGATCCAGGCGAGAATGATGACCATCATGCCGCTGATGTTCAGCGTGTTCTTTTTCTTTTTCCCCGCCGGACTGGTGTTGTATTACACGGTCAACAATATTCTTTCCATTGCGCAACAGTGGACGCTGACGCGCGCGCATGCGGCAGACGCAGCCGCTACGGAGAATGCCAAGCGCTAAAAAAAATGCGGCGGATGTTATCGCCGCGATCGCTACCGCGCCGGGCCGAGGGGGTATCGGCGTGGTGCGTGTATCGGGAAATAATCTCGCCGTAATGGCGCAAGCGCTGACAGAAAAAAAACTTGCACCGCGTGTCGCTACCTTTTCTTCTTTTTATTCTGCCGATAAGCGCGTCCTTGATCAAGGACTCGCTTTATTTTTTCCGGCACCGCATTCGTTCACTGGCGAAGATGTGATTGAGTTGCAAGGCCACGGCGGCAACGCCGTGCTGCAACTCATTTTGCAGCGCTGCGTTGAGCTGGGCGCGCGCATCGCACAACCGGGTGAATTTACCAAGCGCGCATTTCTCAACGATAAACTGGATTTGCTGCAAGCCGAAAGCGTCGCTGATTTGATCGAAGCCAATACGGCGGAAGCAGCGCAGTCCGCCATGCGTTCATTGACCGGCGAGTTCTCGCAAAAAATAAATACGCTGGTGAGCAAGCTGATTCATTTGCGCGCGCTGGTCGAAGCCACGTTGGATTTCCCTGAAGAAGAAATTGATTTTATTCAAATCACTGATGCATCGAATCGCTTGGCCGATTTACAAGCGCAACTCGACGCGTTGCTTGCTAACGCTAAACAAGGCCAAGTATTGCGCGAAGGCTTGCAAGTCGTTTTGATCGGCCAGCCCAACGTAGGCAAATCCAGTTTGCTGAATAAACTATCAGGCGAAGACATCGCCATCGTTACACCAATAGCGGGCACCACTCGCGACACAATAAAAAACTTGATTATAATCAATGGGTTAGAAATACACTTAATCGACACGGCAGGACTGCGCGAGAGCGAGGATGAAGTGGAGAAAATCGGCATCGCGCGCACGCGCTCGGCGATCACTCAAGCAGGCGTTGCACTATTAATAGGTGATGCCGCACAAGCGGATCATCCTGCCGATCTCGCGATTTTGTCGAAACTGCCTTCGGGATTGCCCGTGGTGCGCGTGCATAACAAAATTGATTTGGCCAAAGTGTCGCCGCGCGCTGAAAGTCGCGATGAGGGCACGGATATTTATTTGTCGGCAAAAACCGGTGCGGGTGTGGAATTGCTCAGAGAGCAGTTATTGAAAATAGCGGGCTGGCAAAACACAGGGGAGGGGATTTATCTGGCGCGCGCGCGCCACGTGACGGCGCTGACCCAAGCACACACGCATCTCGAAACGGCCAAAGACAAACTGGAAACACCGGAATTATTCGCCGAAGAACTGCGCCTGGCACAAACCCGCCTTAGCGAAATCACCGGCGAATTCAGCGCCGATGATTTGCTCGGGGAAATATTTTCCCGCTTTTGTATCGGGAAATAACGAATTAAATCAAATGATTAACGATTAACGGCCGTGATGGTGATGATGACCGCCTTGTCCACCGTTATAGTAACCACCGTTGTAGTAACCACCATTGTTGTAACCGTTGTAATAGCCGCCATGCCCGTTATGACCATCCACCACCACATCCACGCGCGGCGGCGTAAAGCGCAAGTGAGCCGGATGAATCACGCAGCCGGATAATACGGTGGCGAATAAAGCCAGTAACAGTCCTCGTGTAAACATGTTGCTTCCTTTTTAAGGTGCCGCGCCTAGCGGGCGGTCAAGTATTCAACGGCGGCGGGGGTGGGGCGGTTTACCTTTGTGTAAGGGCGGTTGACATCAGATGCGTGATGCACTAGCATCAAAAGCATGAGAACAACCCTGGATATTGACAATGACGTTTTGCAGGCCGCAAAGGAACGCGCGCGGCGTGAAAAAAAAACCACCGGGGAAATGGTCTCCGAATTGGTACGCAGCGCATTGACTGCCGCGCCAGCGGACGAAACGGAAATATCTTTGCACGGCTTCCGTCCGTTTGCGCGGCGCGGCAAAATTGTGACCAACGAATTGATCGACAAGTTGCGCGAAGACGACGCTTACTGATGCGTGCGCTGCTTGATGTCAATCTGCTCATTGCGCTGCTGGACGCCGACCATTCCTTGCATGGCCGCGCCACGCAATGGTTCGCTAAACAGGCAAAACACGGTTGGGCATCCTGCCCCATTACCCAAAACGGTTGCCTGCGCATTATGTCCCACCCAGGTTATCCCAGCCCCTTGCCGGTGAGTGCGGTCGCGGCGCGTTTAAGTGAAGCGTGCGCTGGCGAGCTTCACACTTTTTGGGCGGATGATATCAGCTTGATGGACAAGGAAGCCTTCGACTGCACCCGCATCCATGGGCCTAAGCAAATTACAGACTTTTACTTATTAGGTTTGGCCGTACGGCGGGGCGGCCAATTAGTGACTTTCGATTCCGCCATTTCCCTCGGCGCCGTCCGGCAGGCGGAAAAAAAGCATCTGCTCATTTTGTAGCTTGTGGCCCCATTGAAGAGGCTAAAATTTTCGTCCGCAGTGTAAGTCGAGCCAAAAACGTAGGGCGGCGCTCGACCCTACGCCGACTGAGCGGCGAATGCGGTGAGACGGAACTCGCAAAAATTGAATGAAATTATCGTGGCGTAGGATGGGTGCAACCCATCGGCTTTTGCGTTGAATGACCATCATCACAAACTGGAACCCGCGCATGATGGATTGCACCCATGCTAGGGGGGTTAACTTAGGGGTTCAAAAGATAAGAAGAGACAGATATTAAAAATATTAGCTGTATTAAAAGTAGTTATTGTTCATGGCCAATAGTGGTTTTGTGTTTATGTGCAACGACATTGCACGCACAAAAATATGATGATGAAAGACCTGACGCCAGGGTCTCCAAATTATGCGCAGTGGAAGAAGAAGGCATCATGGGCGCCATCACTGGCCGTGCGATTTACGAAGGCACCATTAAATTCGACGAAGCGCAAAAATTAGCAGAGCAATTATCGCCACCGCCGAAGAAAACGTTGTTTGTGTAAATAATTGATTTAATTGAATTATTTAGGGCATGTAGGATGGGTGCAACCCATCAGCTTTTGCGTTGAACTGCCGTCACTGCAAACTGGAACCCGCGCAAGATGGGTTGCACCCATCCTACAAAATATGAGCAATAGGATGAGCGCAACCCATCAACGCGGCTCGCCAAAAACCTGATGCTCGACATCTTCTCCCGCCCAATTTTCCGGCAACCTACCTTCACGCACCCAACGAAGAAAACTCGAATGCGGCCAATCCTTCACATTCAATACGTGCCCATGTTTCACCGGATTGAAATGAATGTAATCAACATGCCGCGCGTAATCAAGATCGTCGCGAATGAGGTGTTCCCAAAACCGCCGTTGCCAAATCCCCCGTTCGCCTTTTGATTCGCGGCTTGTCGAACGTCGCTCGTTGTTTGGTAGCGTTTTTGAAAATGCCGCCTTGATCCGTCTCCAACGATTAGAAAAATCCGCATCGTTTTCCGGCAACGTCCAAATGGCATGCAAGTGTTCGGGTAAAACCACCATGGCGTCAATTGTGAACGGATGACGTGACATTTCCTCGCGTATAATTTTTTTCAGTAAATCAATTTGGTCGATAAGGTACGTGCGTTTACGCTCGGCAAGATTGACGGTGAAAAAATAAGTGGCGCCGGCAATATTGGAACGACGATAGTTGGTCATTTAGAGAATATTTCCAGCCAAGACAATTTACGATTAAAAGCGACGGGTTTCGTAAATCCTACGCGAATCGGTAAGCGCGTCATAAATTTTGTAGGATGGATGTAACCCATCATGTGCGGGTTCCAGTTTGCTATGATGGCGCTTTAACGCAAAAGCCGATGGGTTGCACCCATCCTACGCGGGCTGCAAAATTGGTTGCCGCAACACAAGCTTTCGCAAGCTATGCGTCATCCCTTATCGAAGAAGGAGAAGAAATTGTGTTCACTATAGATATACCCTATCTGCCCGCGCAAGATACGCCCACCGCCCTGTTGCAAATGGCTTCCTCAAGTACAGGGAGCAAGAACCTTCAGCCTGATTATTTTATGAAAGCTTGTTCTGAAGTTGATGGCGTCACTGGCTATAATCGTATTGATCCCGCCGGATTACTTGCAATTGAGTTGGGGCACAAATTAAAACGGGACATTTTCCATGACAAAAATACCCTAAAAGCCATTCATACTTCTTTATTGCTCTTGGAGAACCCCAAACATGGCCAAATAAATAATGTAACTGACCGGCTATCTGGTGATTATCAGACTCCGCTCCCTGACTTCTATAAACACTTTGCTTACAAGGTTAATCCGGGTTTTGTAAGCAAAGACCTCGACCCAGCCAACGCAAACTACTTGGGTCGGGATCGCGTAGTGTTCATGGCCGAATTCGAGGGTAAAAAATATAAAATAGTATATGAGCTGGCCATAGTAAAAGAACTCATTGAAAATCCCCCGACCGACGACATGAGACCTCTATGCGAGCCTTCTCAACTAATCAAGCTCAAGAAAAAACCCGCTACCCGCACTTTGGGTTTTGATCCTTCTTCCATTTCTGTCAACCTTGCCGAATTAACTGGCACCGCCGTCGGCCAAGCCACCGGCAATAGCATCACCCTCGACACCAACGCCGCCGGCCACGGCTGGTTTATCGACACCACGCCGGACGACAACGAAGAATTCCTCGCTACATCCGACCCCAACGTCTGGATAGCCCGCGCAGGTAGTGCGGCGGACGGCAAGATGGACATGCTGTCGGTGTTGTTACATGAATACGGTCATGTGCTGGGTCTTGATCACAGCGGCGATAACGATGATGCTATGGCGGTGGTGTTGCAACCGGGTGTGCGCAAACTGTGGTCTGAAACCGACTTAGCAAAGTTGAATGAAATCAAATACTTACAATATGCTCAGTCTAGTCAGCTTCCCGCTGATTACCCAGCCGATTATCCCTCCGACGGCTTGCCGCCCGGACAGACGCGCGCCAGCACGCCGGTCAGCCGCCGTCCGCGCCGCGATGCGAATCTGAATAACGATTTGTTGAGCGATGCGAAGATCGAGGCCTTGAACGCGATTAACCCCACACTCACCAACGGCGATCTATTCAGCCCGCTAGGCTGGGATACCACCGGCGCGGTGAACATTGCCAATGGCCGAGCCACGCTAGCGGAAACCGCCCGCAGCCAAAGCCGCCTGTCGCAAGGCTTTGTGTTGAGTTCGCTGGATCGTTACTTGAGCTTTACCGTCGAAGGTTTGCAGATGACCGATTCAACCGTCGGCCCGGATGATGCTTTCGAAGTCGCGCTGCTCAACGCCAACACGCGCACCGCGCTGACTTCCACCGTCGCCCTCACCCGCACGGATTCCCTGCTCAATATCCAGGCCAATGGCACGGAGAAACGCAGCGACAAGCTGCGCCGCATAGACAACGCGGACGGTAGCCGCACCTATGTGCTCGACCTGCTCGGCGTGGGCACCACCGATCCGGTTGCCTTGTCGTTCGATCTGATCGGTTTCGGCGCTGCCGATAGTCAAGTCACCATCCGCGATATACGCCTCAGCGGTGCCGATATTAACTAATTGATTATACTATCATTTTTTATTTGAATATTTGGCTTAATCCATAATTTTTGGACTCAATGTTTCACGTGA
>JAYVGF010000323.1:0-9248 GCA_043772415.1 Betaproteobacteria bacterium | reverse complement strand
ACTCGCTGCAACAACTCGCGCCTTGCCACGTCGTCATCGAAGCCATCATCGAACATCTGGAAATAAAGCGCGACTTGTTTCGCCACCTCGAAGCCATCGTCAGCGCCGATTGCTTGCTCGCCACCAATACTTCTTCACTGCAAGTTACCGCAATAGCCGCTGGCTGCAAACACCCCGGCCGCGTCGGCGGGTTTCATTTTTTCAACCCTGTGCCGGTGATGAAATTAGTCGAAGTCATCGACGGTGCCTTGACCGAACCGTGGGTCGGCAACGCGTTAATGCAACTGGCCAAACGCACCGGCCATACGCCGGTAAAAGCCAAAGACACACCGGGCTTTATCGTCAATCACGCCGGGCGCGGTTTCGGCACCGAAGCCTTGCGCATTGTCGGTGAAGGCGTTGCGCATTTCGCCACCATAGATCGCATCCTCACCGACGCAGCCGGTTTCAAAATCGGCCCGTTCGCGTTGATGGATTTGACTGCGTTGGATGTATCGCATCCGGTAATGGAATCGATTTATAACCAATATTACCAGGAGCCGCGCTTTCGCCCTTCTCCAATTACCGCGCAGCGTTTGTCTGCTGGCTTGCTCGGACGCAAAACCCAGCGCGGATTCTATACCTATAAAGAAGGCGTGCAACAGATTTCGCCTGAGCCACCCGCGCCTGCTGCACGACCGAAAAAAGTGTGGGTGAGCAAAGCCAACGCAGAAACGCATCGCGCAGTCAGCGAACTGGTGGCCAAACTCGGCGGCGTGATTGATAACGCAGCAAAACCCACTGCCGATTCTTTGTGCGTCGTCATGCCCATCGGCTTGGACGCCACCAGCGCCGCCGTCGCCGAAAATATTGATGCGAAAAATACCGTCGCGATTGATGCGCTGTTTGGCTTGAACTCACGCCGCACTTTGATGACCACGCCGATTACTTCCAACGAAATGCGCGACGCAGCGCACGGATTATTCGGCAGCGACGGCATTCCCGTTTCCATCATCAAAGACAGCGCCGGGTTTGTCGCCCAGCGCGTGGTCGCGCATATCGTCAACATCGGCTGCGACATCGCGCAGCAACGCATCGCATCGCCAACCGACATCGATCGCGCCGTACAATTAGGCCTCGGCTACCCGCTCGGCCCACTCGCCATGGGCGATAAACTAACATCAGGTAACTCATTGATTATATTGAATAATTTATATGGCTTTTATGGCGACCCACGCTATCGCGCCAGCCCTTGGTTAAAGCGGCGAGCGCTGTTAAATGTTTCGTTACTGATAGATGAAAATTAACACCCTGTCATCCTGAACGAAGTGAAGAATCTGCTTTTTGTTTCAAACTACAAATGAAACTGATACAGCGTAAAAGCAGAACCTTCGCAAAGCTCAGGATGACAAAGCTGAAGGTTAAAATACCTGCCCTGTCATTCTGAACGAAGTGAAGAATCTGCTTTTTGTTTCAGGCTACAAATGAAACTGATACAGCGTGAAAGCAGATCCTTCGCACAGCTCAGGATGACAAAGTGAAAGTTGAAATACCTGCCCTGTCATTCTGAACGAAGTGAAGAATCTGCTTTTCTGTTTCAGACTTCATTTGATCGCTGAAACATCGCAACAGCAGATCCTTCACTTCGTTCAGGATGACAGAAAAAACAAATAGGAAAAATCATGCTTAATGCTTATATATATGATGGTTTACGCAGCCCTATCGGCCGGCACGGCGGCAAACTCGCCAGCGTGCGCCCGGATGACCTTGCCGCAGAAGTAATTAAAGCCTTGGTCGCGCGATCGGCTTTCAAGCCGGAACAAATCGAAGACGTGATCCTCGGCTGCACCAACCAAGCGGGCGAAGACGCGCGTAACGTGGCGCGCCATGCGGCGCTGCTGGCCGGATTGCCGACGACAGTTGGCGGCGCGACGGTGAATCGACTTTGCGCCAGCGGCTTGCAAGCCGTCATCGATGCCGCGCGCGCAGTCAGCGCTAACGAAGGCGAACTCTATATTGCGGGCGGCACCGAGAGCATGAGCCGCGCGCCGTTCGCCATGGCCAAAGCCGAATCGGCCTACAGCCGCGAGATGAGAATTTTTGATACCACCATCGGCGCGCGTTTTCCCAACCCGAAAATTACCGCGCAATACGGCGGCGATACCATGCCGGAAACTTCGGACAATGTGGCGAAACAATTCGGCATTTCGCGTGAGGCGTCGGATATTTTCGCCGCCGCGTCGCAAGCAAAATATGCTGCGGCTAAAGCTGATGGATTTTTCGCAGAAGAAATACACGCTATCAGCGTTTCCACCGGCAAGAAAACATCGCCGATGGTGGTCGATCAAGACGAACATCCACGCGCTGATTCCAATTACGACCTACTGCAAAAAATGAAAGCGCTATTCGACGGAGGCGTGACCACTGCTGGTAATGCCTCCGGCATTAACGACGGTGCGGCGGCATTATTTATCGGCAATAAATCCGTTGGCGATAAGGCAGGCGTCAAACCCATAGCGAAAATTTTGTCGGCGGCATCGGCCGGCGTCGATCCGCGCATCATGGGCGTCGGGCCCGCGTATGCAATTCCGAAAGCCTTGCAGCGCGCCGGACTTACGCTAAACGACATGGACATCATCGAGATCAACGAAGCCTTCGCTGCGCAGGTGTTAGGCTGTTTGCATTTATTGAAAATTGATTTTGCCGACAAGCGCGTCAACCCGAACGGCGGCGCAATCGCCATCGGCCATCCGCTCGGCTGCTCCGGTGCGCGTCTTGCACTTACTGTTTCGCGAGAACTCCAGAGACGCAACGGTCGCTATGCAGTAATCAGTTTGTGCATCGGCGTGGGACAAGGTTTGGCGACGGTGATCGAGCGTGTGTAAGCTCTAATCGCGCAACTCGAAGAAAGAATATCCCTTCCTCTTCAAGGGGAAGGTTAGGATGGGGATGGGGATGAATGTACCCAATGACGGGGTTGCAAGAAATTTTTCTGCAATAGTTCGAAGAAAGAAATTCCTTCCCCCTTGACGGGGGAAGGTTAGGATGGGGGAGCTGGTGCAGGCTGAACACAAACCCATCCCCACCCTAACCCTCCCCTTGAAGGGGAGGGGACGCACTAAATACGATTTTTGGTTTATTGAAGCTAGTTTTCTCTATCTGTAATTTATTGTAGAAATGCCTATGCCCTCCGCCCTCTCCCACCTCCGCGTCCTCGATCTCTCCCGTGTCCTCGCCGGCCCGTGGTCATCGCAAATCCTTGCTGACATGGGCGCGGAAGTCATTAAGATTGAGCGGCCCGGCTCCGGCGACGACACGCGCGACTGGGGGCCGCCATTCCTGAAAGATAAAAGCGGAAACGACACGCACGAGGCGGCGTATTATCTTTCCGCCAATCGCGGCAAAAAATCTTTGTCACTGGATATTTCCAAACCTGAGGGTCAGGAAATCATTCGTAAGCTCGCGGCAATGTCGGACATCGTGATCGAGAATTTCAAAGTCGATGGCCTGAAACATTACGGCCTTGATTACGCATCCCTCAAGAAAATAAATCCGAACCTGATTTATTGCTCCATCACCGGTTTCGGCCAGACCGGGCCTTACGCGCATCACGCCGGCTACGACATCATGATCCAGGGCATGGGCGGCATGATGAGCGTGACGGGAGAGCCCGACGGCGCGCCGATGAAAGTTGGCGTGGCGGTGACGGACATCATGACCGGGATGTATGCGACAGTCGCAATATTAGCGGCGCTGGAGCATCGTCATCAAAGTGGCGAAGGCCAGTACATCGACCTCGCGCTACTTGATACGCAGGTAGCGATGCTGGCTAATCTCGCATCGAACTATTTAGTCGCCAGAAAAATTCCGCAACGTATGGGCAACGCGCATTCGACCATTGTGCCTTACCAATCTTTTGAATGTGCCGATGGTCACATGATATTGGCCATCGGAAACGAAGGTCAGTTCGCGAAATTCTGCGACGTTGCACAAGCAATGGAAATCAAAAACGATGCACGCTTCGCCACTAACAGCGAACGGGTAAAGCACCGCGATGTGTTGGTACCGTTACTGGAAAAAATGATCAAACTACGCAAACGCGACGACTGGCTGACATCATTGGAAGTAGTCGGCGTACCCTGCGGCCCGATCAATGACATGCAGCAGGTGTTCGACAACCCGCAAGTCAAACACCGCCAGGTTCGAGTTGATGTGCCGCATACTTTAGCCGACACTGTGCCGATGGTAGCGAACCCGATAAAATTTTCTGTTACACCGATAGCCTATAACAACGCGCCGCCGACATTAGGCCAACACACGAATGATATTTTGCATACACTACTAAATATGCGCGACGAAGAAATTCAGGCTTTGCGCGATAATAAAATTATTTAATTAAATCAAATAGTTACACAAACTCTCGGGGATCAATATGAAAACAAGATATCTATCACTTGCCGTTATCGCAACACTCAGCATAACCGCATGTTCAACGACCAAGCTGATGGTGGAAGACGGCAAATCAGAATCCACCAAACAAACTGAAGCCGCCGCGCTGCAGTCCTTCCAAACCAAAGTCATATTCGAAAAAAATTATGACGGCGTAAAAAATGATTTGCTCACCGGCGGCCTCGGGATCACTGGTTTGAAAAAACCGGCTGTGCCGGCTTATGCCGATCCGAAATTTCCTGACGCAGCGGAATTACGCACCGCCGCCATCCACGCGAACTATCGCGCGCTGACCGACTCATCACCGCTCGGCGGTTTCGGCATGTTGTATGGTCCGAACATTGATAGCAACGGCAAACCCACATTGGGTGAGGGCTTGGTCGCAGGTGATGAATTTTTGACTTACGCCGACGATGGCCTCGGCAGACAGAACGTGACGCTGATGGTGCAAGTGCCCGCCAAGTTCAACCCGAAAAATCCCTGCATCGTGTCAGCCAGTTCATCCGGTTCACGCGGCATTTACGGTGCAATCGGCACGGCAGGCGAATGGGGCTTAAAGCACAACTGCGCTGTCGCTTACACCGACAAAGGTACCGGCACCGGTGTACATGATTTACAAAACGATGTAGTCAATCTCATTGAAGGCGAACGCGTCTCCGTGTTGCGCGCAGGCGTGCAAGGTAATTTCACCGCACCACTTAGCGTTTCGCAATTGGCCCAGTTCAAACAGGAAACGCCGAATCGCTTTGCGGTAAAACATGCGCACTCAAAACAAAATCCGGAAAAAGACTGGGGTAAAAATACCCTTGATGCAATTGAGTTTGCTTTCTATGTGCTGAACCAGAAAATCACCGATGGCCGCGCCGGCAAATATACGCCGCGCAATACCATTGTGATTGCTTCCAGCATTTCCAATGGCGCAGCAGCAGCATTGCGCGCAGCCGAACAAGATACGAAAAATTTAATTTCCGGCATCGCCGTATCCGAGCCGCAGGTGTTCCCTGCCCTCACTCAACCGGTCAACCTTACCCAAGGTGGCAAAAGCATTACCACGCAAAGCCGCAGCTTGCTTGATTACTACACCTTGCAGAATTTATATCAGCCCTGCGCGAACTTAGCGGCTGACAATAAAACCGCACCATTCAATTTGACACCGCCGAATTTGATGCAAAGCCGTTGCGATTCGCTAAAAGAAAAAGGCTTGCTCAAAACTGCCACACCGGCCGAGCAAGCCGCAGAAGCGCAAAAAATTATCAACGACTACGGGTTGTTACCCGAGCAAAACCCCGTTGCACCATCGCATTACGCTTTCAATGTTCATCAATCTATCGTCGTCACGTACGCGAATTCCTACGGACGTTTTGGCGTTGAGGATCATCTGTGCGGTTTCAGTTTCGGCGCCACAGTTGCTGCAGGCAAGGATGTCGATCCACTCACCATCGGTAATCCTCGCGTCGCCACCGGCATCGAAGCTATCTTCGCCACCAGCAACGGCATTCCGCCGACCGGCGGTGTGAGCCTGATTTATAACCTGTCGAAAGGGGGGCCGCGCGAAGATCGTTACGCGGTGTCGCCTTCAACCGGACGCGCCGACCTGAATCTCGACGGCGCGATTTGCTTGCGCAATCTTGCCACTGGCGTTGACACGTTGACTGGCGCTCCGTTGACCGGCGACGACCTCGCCAAGTACCAACGCATCGCGCAAGGCATCAATGAAGTCAAAGTGACAGGCAACCTAAAAGGCAAACCGACCATCATCGTCAACGGTCGTGCCGACGGCGTGGTGTCGCCGAATTTTTCATCGCGCAGTTATGTTGCTGCCAACCAACGCGCAGAAGGCGCAGCGAGTAAATTGAAATACATCGAAGTCGCCAACGCGCAACATCTTGACGCCTTCAACGGCTTCGCCGGATTCGACAGCCGCTTTGTGCCGCTGCATGTGTATTTCACCGGCGCGTTGGATGCGATGTGGAATCATTTGAAAAATGGTGCGCCTTTGCCAGCAAGCCAAGTGGTACGTGCTGTGCCAAGGCAAGTTGTCGGCGGTAAAGCGGTGGAACTGAACGCGGCTAACATGCCGAATGTGAATGCCAATGTCGGCGCAGATTCAGCCATAGCATTCGATGGCAATACTTTGCGCATACCCGATTGATAAGTTCGAGCTAGAAATCCCCCCTTGACGGGGGAGGATTAAAGTGGGGGTGAAGGGTTCAGCATCTGCCGCGACACTTTCACCCCCATCCCAACCTTCCCCCGTCAAGGGGGAAGGAGCTATTCGGTAGGGTGCGCCGCGCGCACGCGTAGCGAAACGAATTCAAATCACCCATCTTATTTGCTGGCATAATTCTAAAAACACCCAAGGAATCCATCATGACAGATAAAGCTACCCTGCTCGTCGAGCGCCGCAATAATGTCTTGCTGCTCACCATCAGCAATGCGAAAAAACTTAACGCGTTGTCGCATGAAATGTATGAAATCGGTGCGCGCGAATTAAAGCTGGCTGCGACAGACAACAATATCGGCGCGGCAATTATCATGGGCGCAGATAATAATTTCTGTAGCGGTGGCGATTTGTCGCAAATTATCCAAGGCCGCTCGCAACCGAAATCCGTCACGGCAACCGGCATCGAACAATTGCACGGCTTTATCAACGCCATCAAACAATTTCCCAAACCGGTTATCGCGGCAGTCGAAGGTAACGCGGCCGGTGCAGGTTTTTCCATCGTCCTCGCTTGCGATTTTATTGTCGCGGCAGAAAACGCGCGCTTCAGCATGGCGTATGTGAAAGTCGGCTTGAGTCCCGATGGCGGCGGTACCGCATCGCTGGCAATGAACTTGCCGCGCCAACTGGCGAATGAATTGGCAATGGAAGGCGTCACCGTTTCCACGCCTTCGCTACATTCATTGGGAATGATTAACCGCATGACTTCACCGGGACAAGCGTTTAATGAAGCCATGATCTGGGCGCAACAATTGGCCAAAGGACCGTACGGCTCGATGGGACGCATCAAGCAATTGATGCACGCCGCCTACGGCGATGCGTTCCAGGCGCAACTCAATCGTGAACGGGATAATTTTGTCGAGAGCCTGCATTCGCCCGATTGCGGCGAAGGGATTACGGCGTTCTTGCAAAAGCGTGCGCCTGTTTTCAATAAGACTGAATAGAGTTCAATCAAGATGAGTCAAAGTATTTTATATCGTCCCCTCCCCTTCAAGGGGAGGGATAGGGTGGGGATGGGTCATTTCTTCGATGAAAAACAGACACCCATCCCCATCCTAACCTTCCCCTTGAAGGGGAAGGGATTTCCTTAGGAAACTGGTTCTCATTTAGGTATCATTGAGCTTGGACTGCTCCTGGACAATTGCCATGCTCAAACACCACTATGCCGAAGTAAATAGTGTCCGCCTCCATTACGTCACGTCGGGCGAAGCGAAAAATCGCAAGCTGATCTTGTTCGTGCATGGCTTCCCGGAATTCTGGTACGAGTGGGAAAACCAGTTACTTGATTTCGGCCAAGACTATTTCGCCGTCGCGCCGGATTTGCGTGGCTTTAATCTTTCGTCCAAGCCTGCCGAAGTTAAACAATACCGCGCGCAACACATCGTCGAAGATTTGCGTCAGCTTGCCGCACATCTCGACTATGAAAAGTTTATTCTAGTGGCGCATGATTGGGGCGGCGCGGCGGCTTGGCAGTTTGCCATCATGCATCCACAGGTAGTAGAGAAGCTCATCATCATCAACTCACCACATCCGCTGACGTTTATGCGTGAGTTGATTAACAATTCGGCGCAACAAGCGGCCAGCGGATACATGAATTTTTTCCGTACCGACAAAGCCGAAGGTGTGTTGCAGGAAAATAATTACGCGCGCTTATGCGGCATGTTGAAAATGGGTGTGAGCCATGCATGGTTCACCGACTCAGTGAAAGCAAACTATATAGAAGCCTGGTCGCAACCCGGCGCACTCACCGGCGGACTGAATTATTATCGCGCCACGCCGATGTATCCGCCGATGGAAAATGATCCTGGCCCGAAATTGTTGAATCTTGATCCCACACAATTTCATGTGCGCGTGCCGACCTTGGTGATCTGGGGCGAAAAAGATACGGCGCTGCTCACCAGCAATCTTGAAGGCCTCGATCAATACGTCAGCGATCTCACTATCAAACGTATTCCTGACGGCTCACATTGGGTGAGTCATGAGCAGCCTGCTTTAGTGAATAAATTGATACGCGAATATATTTCATAACTATTTGATTTAATTGAATATTTTAAGGATAAAAAATGAAAGCCATGCTGTGTAAACAATTCGGGCCACCGGAATCATTAGTGTTGGAAGACGTCGCCGCGTTGAAAGCGGATAAAGATAAAGTGGTAATAGACGTGAAAGCCTGCGGTGTTAATTTTCCCGATACGCTCATCATCCAGAATAAATACCAGTTCAAGCCTGAGCTACCTTTCTCGCCCGGTGGCGAAGTCGCGGGCGTAGTGAAACAAATTGGCGAAGGCGTTACCAACGTGAAAGTCGGCGACCGCGTGATTGCCTTCACCGGTTGGGGCGGTTTCGCCGAAGAAGTCGTCACCGACGCCGCGCGCTTGATTCCGATTCCCGACGGCATGGACTTCCCCACTGCGTCAGCATTCGTCATGACCTACGGCACTTCGCACCACGCACTGAAAGACCGCGCGCAAATTCAGCTCGGCGAAACTTTGCTCGTGCTCGGCGCTGCGGGCGGGGTCGGACTCGCTGCAGTGGAACTCGGCAAAATCATGGGCGCGAAAGTCATCGCCGCCGCATCGACCGACGACAAACTCGCCGT
>JAYVGF010000322.1:0-17823 GCA_043772415.1 Betaproteobacteria bacterium | reverse complement strand
GGAGTCGGAGTCGGTGTCGGAGTCGGAGTCGGTGTCGGTGTCGGAGTCGGAGTCGGCGTCGGCGTCGGTGTTGTCTCAGCCTCTACTGTTGAAACCGGGGCCACATTCCCAGAATCCGAAGAACAACCTACAATGAATGCAAAACTCGCAGCCAATACAATCCGGGAAAGTAAGTTACGAAAGTCCATAATATTCAACACAACCATTTGTGCATTATCTACGCCTAGAAGCGCCAATAGGCCATTTACGAGCCGCCGGTTGAGGTTAAGAGTTTTGGGAAGTACCAACAAGTAGGGTAATGCTTTATTTTTCTAAATAAAAAAGCCTACACTGCTTAGATTATTGTTTATTTTTTAAATGTTGATGATAAAACGATCCTTATCCATACCAGCAAGAAATGTAAGTATGCCGGTGTTATTGTATGGATTTAGCTATATCTCATTCATTATTGCAAATTCATGGTAAAAACCGCTGAACTATGCTAGCGGGCATTTTCAATCTCATTTTTCATCCCTCAACGCGCGTCGTAAAATCTTGCCGACATTGGTTTTGGGTAACTCTTTTCTGAACTCAACATGATGCGGAACTTTATAGCCTGTGAGTTCTGTTTTGCTGAAGGCGATCAAATCTTCGGCCGTCAGATTGGGATCTTTTTTCACCACGAAAATTTTCACCGCTTCGCCTGACAGCTCGCTCGGGATGCCGACCGCTGCGACTTCCAACACACCGGGGTGGCGCGAAACGACGTCTTCGACTTCGTTCGGATACACATTGAAACCGGACACCAATATCATGTCTTTTTTACGATCGACGATTTTCACAAAGCCTTTTGCGTCCATGATGCCGATATCACCCGTGGCAAAAAATCCATCGGGATGCATGACCTTGGCAGTTTCGTCGGGGCGGTTGTAATAACCTTTCATCACTTGCGGCCCGCGGATGCAGATTTCGCCGCGCTCGCCGAGGGGAACGGGCCGCTTGTCATCGTCGCGGATTTCCACTTCAGTCGATGAAATCGGCAAGCCGATGCTGCCGTTAAATTCCTTGAGGTCGAGCGGATTGATCGTCGCGCCGGGCGAAGTTTCGGTGAGTCCATAAGCTTCGAGCAGGACGCTGCCAGTGACCTGATGCCATTTATCTGCCACCGCTTTTTGCACCGCCATGCCGCCACCCAAAGTTAAACGCAGGTTGCTGAAATCGAGTTTGTCGAAACCCGGTGTATGCAGCAAACCATTGAACAGGGTATTCACGCCGGTGATGATGCTGAATTTATATTTGCCCAGCTCTTTGACAAAGCCCGGCATGTCGCGCGGATTGGTAATGAGGATATTTTGCGAACCGAGGCGCGATTGGGTAATGCAATTCGCGGTGAGGGAAAAAATATGATACAGCGGCAAGGCAGTGATGATGATTTCCTTGCCTTCGCTGATGAAATCTTTTTGCCATTCGTAGGATTGCAATACGTTAGCGACGATATTGCGGTGGGTCAGCATCGCGCCTTTGGAGACGCCGGTGGTGCCGCCGGTGTATTGCAAAAAAGCGATATCGTCGTGGCTTACCTTGACTGGCTGTACAACTTGCGCAGCACCTTGCCGTACCATGTCGCCGAATTTCACCGCGCCGGGCAAGTCCCACGCCGGTACCATTTTTTTCACCTTTTTCACCACGAAGTTGACGATCATCGACTTGGGGAAGCCGAGCATATCGCCCAGGCTCGTGACGACCACATGTTTAACCGGGACAGCACTGCGCACTTGTTGAAACACATGGGCGAAATTTTCCAAAATCACTAGTGCTTCTGCGCCGGAATCCTTTAATTGATGTTCGAGCTCGCGGGGCGTGTACAAAGGATTAACGTTGACCACGGTGTAACCCGCTTTGAGCGCGCCGAAAATACACACCGGATATTGCAATACATTGGGCATCATCAAGGCGATGCGCGTGCCTTTCGGCAATTTCAACACGCCCTGCAAATAACCGGCAAAAGCCGTGGCATAACCATCGGCTTCGGCAAAAGTCAGGGTTTTGTCCATACAAGTGTAAGCCGGCCGCGCAGCGAATTTGCGCACGCTTTCAGCCCAGATGTCACCTACGGATTGATAGAGATCAGGGTTGATTTCAGCGGCTATGCCGGGCGGATAGGACTTGAGCCAGATTTTTTCCATTTTTTCTCCTCAGACAGTGATGGCAGATACGGTTTCTTGATGACGCTAATATATAAGAGTTTTGCCATTTCAGCGAGCCGCAGTGCAGCGATGTTTGAATAAAGCAAATACCTGCCCTTATGTAGCGGCCCGCGAAACCGTATAATTCGCTTTTCGCATTCAATCTGGCTTTCCATGAATCCTCATCTCGCCCTGGTCCAGCCCTATCCATTTGAAAAGCTGCGGCAACTTTTTCAAGGTGTCACGCCCAATCCGGCGCGCCATGCGATTAACCTTTCCATCGGCGAGCCCAAACATCCGACGCCGGAATTCATCAAGCAGGAATTGCGCGATCACCTCGGCGGCCTGTCGAGCTATCCGCTCACCCTCGGCTCGGAAGGGTTGCGCGGCAGCATTGGTGCGTGGCTGAATCAGCGTTATCTATTGTCCGGCATAAACATCGACACCCAAGTCATCCCGACCCTCGGCAGCCGTGAAGCGCTGTTTTCCCTCGCGCAAACCATTATCAATTCGCGCAAACCAAATCCTGTCGTGGTGTGCCCCAATCCGTTTTACCAGATTTACGAAGGCGCGGCCTTGCTCGCCGGCGCAGCGCCCTACTTTCTCAACACCACGCCGAAAAATCATTTCACCATGGAGCTGAACCGTTTGCCGGCCGAGATATGGAACCGCACGCAAATCCTGTTCACATGCTCGCCCGGCAACCCGCATGGCAAAGTGACCACGCTGGACGAATGGAAAACCTTGTTTGCGTTATCGGACAAACACGGCTTTGTCATCATCGCCGACGAATGCTATTCGGAAATTTATTTCGACGACGCGCATCCACCTCTCGGCGCCTTGCAAGCCGCGCAGCTATTAGGCCGCCCCGATTTCAAAAATCTGGTCGTGGTCGGTAGCTTGTCTAAGCGCTCCAATGTGCCGGGTATGCGCTCCGGTTTCGCCGCCGGTGACGCCGCCATCATGAAAGCATTTTTGCTCTACCGCACCTATCACGGCAGCGCCATGAGTCCGGTGGTGCAAGCGGCCTCGACAGCCGCATGGGGCGATGAAGCGCATGTGGAACAAAACCGCGCACTCTATAGACAAAAATTCAAAGCGTTTTATGACATCGTCCATCCCGTCATGCCGCTTGTGATGCCGGAAGCCTCATTTTATTTCTGGGCGGAGACTCCCATTGACGATCAGGAATTCGCACGAAAATTATACGAACGCAAGCACGTCACGCTATTGCCCGGCACCTATCTCGCGCGCGAGGCGTATAGCATCAACCCCGGCAACGGCTTTGTGCGCATCGCGCTGGTGCCGGCGTTGAGCGAATGCGTCGAAGCCGCCAGCCGCATTAAAGAATTCGTCACCAAACTTCCCACCTACTCTTAGCCTTCATTACAGGAAAATCATGCCTAACCAAAAACTCATCGAAGACGCATTTGAAAAACGCGCCGAATTCAACCCGAAAAATGCCCCGACTGACGTAAAAAATGCCGTCGATGAAGTGCTCGACCAACTCGACGCGGGCAAACTGCGCGTGGCGGAAAAAATCAACGGCGATTGGGTCACGCATCAGTGGATAAAAAAAGCCGTGCTGTTATCGTTCCGTTTGAAGGACAACGAAATCATGCAAGGCGGCTACTCGCATTATTACGACAAAGTCGATTCCAAGTTCGCCAACTTCACCGACAAAGATTTCATCGCCGGCGGTTACCGAGTTGTGCCGCCTGCCGCCGTGCGTCGCGGGTCTTTCATCGCCAAGAATGTTGTGCTGATGCCGAGCTACGTCAACATCGGCGCTTATGTCGATGAAGGCGCGATGGTCGATACCTGGGCCACCGTCGGTTCGTGTGCGCAAATCGGCAAAAACGTCCACTTGAGCGGCGGCGTCGGCATCGGCGGCGTGCTCGAACCCGTGCAAGCCAACCCGACCATCATCGGCGACAACTGCTTCGTCGGTGCGCGCTCCGAAGTGGTCGAAGGCGTCATCGTCGAAGACAACTGCGTCATCTCAATGGGCGTGTTCATCGGCCAAAGCACCAAGATTTACAACCGCGCCACCGGCGAAGTCAGCTACGGCCGCGTCCCCGCCGGTTCCGTCGTCGTCTCCGGCAACTTGCCTTCCGCCGACGGAAAATATTCTTTGTATTGCGCCGTCATCGTCAAACAAGTCGATGCGCAAACGCGATCAAAAACCAGCATCAATGAGCTATTACGCGGCGCCTAAAATATTTAATAAAATCAAATACTTATGATAGTATATGGCATCAGGAATTGCGACACGGTAAAGAGGGCGCGCGCGTGGCTGGACGAAAATAATATCGACTATGAATTCCACGATTACAAAACTACCGGTGTCGATGAAAAACAATTACGTAAATGGTTAAAGCAAGTCGATTGGACGCAACTGGTCAATCGTAACGGCATGACTTGGCGTAAATTGCCGGATGAGCAAAAAGCAAAAATTGTCGATGCGGATTCGGCTATTGAATTGATGCTGGCGCAGACCAGCGTGATTAAGCGACCATTGATTGAAGTGGATGGGAAGACTTTACTTCTAGGTTTCAAACTCGATGAATACCTGCGTTGTCTAAAAAATAATCAGCGGTAGCAAACCGCTCACAACAAAGAAAGAACTCCCATGCGCAATGAAGCTTTTCTCAAACACCTGACTAATGAAATTCCCGCTTGGATCGAAAAAGGTTGGCTTACCCAAGAAAACAGTACGAAGATAGTTGAACACACTGCGTCTCAAGAACAGGCGCTCAGCGGTAAGCTGACTTTGGTGCTGGCGATTCTTGGCGTACTGTTGCTCGGTGCGGGCGTGATCATGTTTTTCGCCTCGAACTGGCAGGCGATTCCCAAGCTGGGTAAATTAGCCTTGTTGTTCGGCACTATGTGGGCGACATTTGCTTTGGCGGGTTATTGGTTAACGGCGCAACGCTCGCCTCATCTTGGCGAGGCTATGCTCTTGCTTGGCATTATTTTTTTCGGCGCCAACATTCATCTCATCGCGCAGATTTATCACATAGACGCGCATTATCCTGATGGCGTGTTGCTGTGGAGCCTTGGCGCACTGCTTACCGCTTGGTTACTGAACTCACAGGCCGCGTTGATAGCGGCGTTATTGTTGGCTTTGTTGTGGTCGTCGATGGAGCAATGGGGATTTGACCAGGCTTTCCACTGGCCATTTTTGCTGGTGTGGACCGTCAGCTTGCCGTTGCTTCAGCGCAATCTAATCTGGCAACGTGCAACATGGGCTGCAGGTGTCACGCTGCTGATCTGGAGTTTGCTCTATTGCCGACATCATTTTAACTGGCTGCCGGGCTTTCGTCCTGTGCACTTGTTTATGCTTGCCTACTTGACCGCGTTCATCGGCGGCATGATTGCCGAGACCTATGTGGCCACTCGACACTTTGCACACACGATGAAGCGCTGCGCCGCGATTGGCGGCCTGGTCACTTTCTACCTCCTTACATTGCCGAGACGAAATGTTTCTTTTGGCATGGATTCAAATATCCCCAATGCAGCCCATTGGCTTTCGGGCTGGGGCATAGGTTTGTTGATTCTGCTCGCCCTGTCCATTGGATTCGCGTTGTGGCACAGCGTGCGCATTAAACCTGCACAGCAACTACCCTACTTGAATTATGGACGCATCTTGCTGGCCTTTGTGCTGGCTTTAACCGTTACCAATTATTTTATGGCGGGAATGACGGGCAGCAACTCGATTGTCATTATTTACAACCTATCATTCTTCGCCAGCGTGATATGGATTATCCACGCTGGCTTGCATACCAATGATCGTTTCCTGGTGAATCTGGGCTTCCTGTTCTTCGCCATCGGTATTGTGTCGCGCTACTTCGATACCTTCTGGTCGCTATTTAACCGCTCGTTGTTCTTCATGGGCGGTGGCTTACTCTTGATCGGTGGCGGTTATTTTCTTGAACGACAACGGCGTAAGCTCACCGCGCGCATTCAGGCCGGAAGGGCAGCATGAGTATCAAACTGCGATTATTGGTATTAGTCACCCTGCTCAGCTTGAGCCTGGCTTACATGATTGCCCGTAAACAATACACACTCAACACCGGTGTAACTATTGTGTTGGAAACCATGCCGGTCGATCCGCGTTCGTTGTTCAGTGGCGACTACGTGATTCTCGGTTATAAAATTGGCAGGCTCACACTGGATAACATCAAAGGGGATAAGGACTTCAAACGACATGACAAAATCCATGTAGTGCTGAAATCCAAAGGCCATTACTGGGAGGCCTTATCTGCACACCATCTAGCGCCGACAACCAGCGCAGACGAAGTGCTTCTTAAAGGGGAAGTGCAGAACGCAAGCAGCCATTTCTGGAACCCCGAAACCCGCCAGACTGAAAGCACGGCTAATTTGCAAGTACGCTACGGCATCGAAAATTATTTTGTCCCCGAAGGCGAAGGCCGCAAGCTAGAACGCCCGGGGCCGGAGGAAAAAGTTGCTGTACAGGTAGCCGTCGATAAATTTGGACTAGCCGGCATTAAGGCCATATTGATCAACGGCAAACAGCGTTACATTGAAAACTTGTGGTAGAAATCGGGCTACATGTGCCTTCTACTGTTTGCCTACAACTCCCACCCAGATTACCGGTTGATACTCGCCGCTAACCGCGACGAGCTTCATGGTCGCCCGACTGCTGGCGCGCATAGCTGGAACGACGCGCCAAAGATTTTTGCCGGACGTGATAGGGAAAAATCCGGGACGTGGATGGGTGTGAACAAAAATGGAAAATTTGCGGCCCTGACGAATTTTCGTGATCCTACGCAAGGCAAGTCCAACGCTCCCTCGCGCGGATTGTTGGTGAGCGATTTTTTGCGCGGTAAAATTTCGCCTGCTGAATATTTGGCGCAGCTTTCCGTTTCCGCTGATAAATACGAAGCCTTCAATCTTTTTCTCGGCGATAGTAACTCGCTGTGGTTTTTTTCCAGCCGCGAAAAAATCGCGCATGAGTTGAAGCCCGGCGTCTATGGTTTATCCAACGCAACGCTCGACGAGCCTTGGCCAAAAGTCACGCACGGCAAACAAGGGCTAACAAAAATGCTTGCGGAAAATATCAATCAAAACAATCTATTCTCCCTACTCGCTGACCGTACGATTTGCCACGACGATCACCTGCCGCAAACCGGCGTGCCGCTCGAATGGGAGCGGCGCCTGTCGGCGACGTTTATTGTATCGCCGGAATATGGCACGCGTTGTTCGACTTTATTATTGATTGGTAAGGATGGTCGTATGGAATTTGTTGAACGCAGTTTTGATGCGGATGGGGAAATTACCGGGACGGAACGCAGCGCTTTCAAGTCAACTTAATACATGCTGCGCCGCGGGTTGAGCCGCTTTCTACGCAAGGCTAAACTTAAACCACAAGAATTATTTTGTTGAAAGGCTTTTTTTTCCCCGGGTTTCGTTACACTCTACCCAGGCTACGGGAAAATAAGAGGTACCCTGGATGCAGCGTAGCGGAATCCGGGATTACAAAAGTATTGGAGATTGTATGAAAAACGCAGTTGAACAACTCGGCATGTATCAATCCTATCACTACGACGCGCGCAACCGCGCGAGCCATTTTATCGGCATTCCGCTGATTGTTTTCGGCATCATGGTACTACTCAATCGCGTTGAAGTATTCGGTTCGATGCAGCTCGGCACCTTGGTCACGATGGCGACCATCATGTATTACTTCCGCCTTGATTGGGCGTTGGCAATGGCGATGACCGTGGTGCTTTGTTTGATGCAGTATTTTGCCTTACAAATGGCCGCCTTGCCGCAAACAGAATGGCTGACTTATGGTTTAGGTGCATTCATTGTCGGCTGGGTTATTCAAACCGTTGGTCATGTATTTGAAAAGCGCAGGCCGGCTTTTACAGATAACCTGATGCAATTACTAATTGGTCCGCTGTTCCTGATGTTTGAAGTTTTTTCCGCTTTGAAGCTTAAGCCGGAGTTGCACAAGGCCGTGATGGAACGGGCATTACAACTGCACCCGCCAGCGAAGCGCAAGGAGGCGCACGTATGAGCGTAACCACCTATTCCAGCTTCAAGGAGTTTTACCCCTTTTACTTGTCTGAGCATCAGAACCCTACTTGCCGTCGCTTGCATTTTGTCGGCACGTCGCTGGTCATCGGCATTGTGCTCGCGTCGATTATCAATAATAACTATGCGTGGATTTGGCTTGCGTTGGTTGCTGGTTATGGCTTTGCCTGGATCGGCCATTTTGTATTCGAGAAAAACCGCCCGGCTACATTCAAATATCCGCTATATAGTTTTCTCGGCGATTGGGTGATGTACAAAGATATATTGATCGGCAATATCAAATTCTGATCTCAACAACAGGGAAACCCTGCTCCTGTTGATTACGTTCATGGTTCGACAAGCTCACCACGAACGTAACCGTAACCACCGTTCGTCCTGAGCCTGTCGAAGGACTTGGCAGGGTTCAGTCGATAAAGCCGCCGGACTGGCAGCTTTTATTTGCGCATCCGCATGAAGCGCTAATCAAGTAAAATGCTGCTTAATCTAAACCATCCAACCCATCATGACCTCCACTCTCGAACTCGCCAAAGCCCTCATCGCCCGCCGTTCGCTCACGCCGGATGACGCAGGCTGTCAGGAAATTTTGCAACAGCATCTCGAACGCCTTGGCTTCAGGATCGAAAAAATGCGTTTTGGATACACCGACAATATGTGGGCGCGACTTGGCACGACCGGACCGCTGATTTGTTTTGCTGGCCACACGGACGTAGTGCCGACCGGCCCAGTGGAAAAATGGGATAGCGAACCGTTCACACCAACCATCCGCGATAACAAATTATTTGGTCGCGGCGCGGCAGATATGAAAACTTCGCTCGCGGCGTTCATTACCGCGATAGAAAAATTTCTCGCCGCCCATCCAAACCCGAAAGGCTCCATCGCTTTACTGATCACTTCAGACGAAGAAGGCACAGCGGTCGATGGCACGATCAAAGTGGTGAAAGTATTAAAAGAACGCAAAGAATTGATCGACTATTGCATCGTCGGCGAGCCGACTTGCGCCGATGTGTTCGGCGACACGATTAAAAATGGCCGACGCGGTTCGTTGTCGGGCGACCTCACCGTCAAAGGCGTGCAAGGTCATATCGCCTATCCGCATTTGATAAAAAACCCAATTCACATCGCCGCGCCTGCCATAGCTGAGTTATCGCAAACGGTATGGGATCACGGCAATGAATTTTTCCCCGCCACATCATTCCAGGTTTCCAATATTAACGGCGGTACCGGCGCGACTAACGTCGTGCCGGGCACGGTGCGCATTTTGTTCAACTTCCGTTTTTCCACCGCCAGCACCGAGGCCAGTCTGAAACAACGCGTGCAGGATATTCTGGCCAAACATAAACTCGACTACGACATCGTGTGGGACTACTCGCCGCCTTACATCACGCCGCGCGGGAAACTTGTAGATTCGATGGCCGACGCGATCAAACAAGTCAACGGCGTCGCCGCGCAAGCTTCGACCACCGGCGGCACATCGGACGGTCGTTTCATTGCCGACATCTGCCCACAGGTATGCGAATTCGGGCCGCTCAATGCGACCATCCACAAGCTCAACGAATGCGTCGGCTTGCACGAGATCGAGCCGCTGTCAGATATTTATTTCCACACCTTACAAAATTTATTGCAAAAATAATGTACAACGAAGCCAAGAAAAACCTGCACACCGTGCGCGATGTCATGCGCTTTGCCGTCAGCCGGTTTAATGAAGCAAAATTATTTTTCGGCCATGGCACACAGAATGCCTACGACGAAGCGGCGTATCTTATTTTGCACACGCTGCATTTGCCGCATGACACGCTCGATCCCTTCCTCGATGCGCGTTTAGTGCCGCTGGAATTGGCGGCCATGTTAGCGCAAATCGAAGCGCGCGTGACGCGCCGCGTACCCGCTGCCTATCTCACGCACGAAGCCTGGCTGGGTGAACATAACTTTTATGTCGATGAACGCGTCATCGTACCGCGCTCGTTTATTGCTGAACTGTTGCGCGAGCAATTGCAACCGTGGATAGAAAATCCTGAAGAGATTCACACCGCGCTGGATATGTGTACCGGCTCAGGCTGTCTCGCCATCCTTACTGCGCTCGCGTTTCCCAATGCGATGGTGGATGCCGTTGATCTTTCCGACGACGCGCTTGCCGTCGCGCGACGCAATGTCGATGATTACCATTTGGAAGAGCAAGTGCGCTTGGTGAAGTCGGATTTATTTTCCAATCTCAAAGGCGCGACCTACGATGTGATTATCAGCAACCCGCCGTATGTAAATGCCGAGTCAATGAATACATTACCGGAAGAATATTTGCGCGAACCGCAAATGGCATTAGCCAGCGGCGATGACGGATTGGATCACATACGCATCATTTTGCGCGAAGCACGTAAGTATCTGAATAATAAAGGATTTTTGATAGTCGAATCAGGCCATAATCGCGGCGTGATTGAATCGACTTTTCCCACATTACCGTTCACTTGGTTGGACGTAAGTGCTGGCGATGAGTTGGTGTTTTTGTTACGCGCAGAAGATTTACCGCACTAAGTAATAAGTAGCCGCATAGGTCATTTTTTAAGCTTGGTGTGTCTGGCCACGCGTGCGCACAGCGCTCCCTACACAGTATCGTTTGCCACTACCGTGCTTACTGTGAGCGAAGGTGACTTCCACTGCGGCAGCAATAAGTGTCCCCGCGCAGCAGCGCGCTTTAACAAATACGCTCCCAAGCCTAGATTGAATACGCATGACACAGCCAACACAATATATTCGGTAGGCGTATAAGTTACCGGCGCTTGCAACATGGCTTCGATCGCGCCGGGATAGCTGAGTAAAATCCAGTCATACACCATATGCAAGCTGATGGTAAACCAGAGATTGCGTGTCAACACATACGCCGCGCCGAATAACATGCCGGCTGTCGTCAGCTCCGCCACATCCATCATCTGTACGTCGGGCCTGGCGTAATGCAACAAGCCAAAAATGATAGCCTGCAATATACAAGCCCACCAGGTGCCCAACACTTTTTCCATTGCGTGCAGAAGTATGCCGCGAACCATTAATTCTTCTGTGACCCCTGCCACCAAAGAAATAGTCAGCGCCCGCAAAATGGTATCGAATGGATTGAATGATTCCGGCCTGACTAATGACGGGCCAAACCATCCAGTGACTTGCAACAAGACAAATGGCAGAACCAGTGCAGCGCCAAACATACTCCCGCGCTTTATCTCACCTGCATTAAAACGCAAACTAGTCGCGAGAAATGGTGATGGCTCGAATAACCAAAGCAGGCGTTGATAAGTGAATAATGAAAGGATGACAATAACGATGGCGCGCAATAAATCCGTCGCTTTGAAAGTGGCGGCACCGGGATCGCTTTCCAATACCGCGGCGACTAGCCCAAAGATTAACCACACCAACAGCGTTTTTGCGCTCTGTTTGAAGAGCATTGCCGCAATTTTCATTTATAATATAACTATTTGATTATATTCATTTTTTTAACACAACCCCATCGGCGTCTCGGTACTCGATCGGGCCGAGATTCAGCTTGGCGAGATCGGCTTCGATTTTCTTTTTGTCGCCGACTGCCACCACGATGAGCTTCTCCGGCGGCACATATTTTTTCGCCATGTCGATCAACTCACTTTGCGTTACTGCACCGAAGCGTTGCGGAATCTTGCTGTAGTAATCCAAGGGAAATTCGTTGGTGAACAGCGAAGCGAAAGCGCCCGCCGTCGCCGCGCCGGTATCAAACTGCCCAGGCAAGGTGAGCATTTGGGTGCCAATAGCGCGCGCTAATTCCTTGGCGTCGGGTGGATTGCTGACGATGCCATTTACTTCCTTGAAAATTTCGTGCAAAGCTGGCGTAGTGACGTCAGTGCGCACACTGCCGCGCACGGCGAAGGTGCCCGACTGGCGTTGATATTGCATGCCGGAATAGACGCCGTAGCTATAGCCTTTTTCTTCGCGCAAATTATTGTTGATGCGGCTGGTGAACGAGCCGCCCAAGGCAGCGTTCATCACCTGAATTTTTTCGTAATCAGGTGTATTGCGTGCAGGTCCGATAACCGCTACACGTATTGCGGTCTGCGGTGCGGCGGGTTTATCGACCAGCACCAACTTGGCTTTGGTGGAAACCGGCGCAATACTTTTGCGTTCGGGCACCACGCCGGATTTCCATGAACCGAAATATTTTTCCGCCAACGACTTAATTTCTTCGCCACTGATATTGCCGGACACCACCAACGCGGCATTATTCGGAACAAAGGTTTTGCTCCACAGCGCTTGCAAATCTTCTCGTTTGGTCGCTTTAATCGCGGCCTCAGTCCCCAAGTCGGTGTAGCCATAGGGATGCGCGTCACCATACAGGGCAACCTGTAATACATGGCCGGCAATGGCATTGGCATCATCGCGCATTTGCACCAGCGCGGAGAGGCGACTGGCACGCTCACGCTCGATTTCCGCAGGCGGAATGGCTGGTCGTAAGGCAATATCACTCATCAAATCCAGTAAAGCCGGAAAATTTTTCTTCAACGCACTGCCCGCTACAAATGTGGAATCCGCACCGGCACCGGCACCTAATGAAGCGCCCAAATAAGCAATTTCATCGGCGAGTTGCAACGCGTTGCGTGTCTGTGTGCCTTCGCTCAACATGCCCGCCATAAAACTGGCAAGCCCGGGCTTATCCGGTGCGGCATCGCCGCCGCTACGGAACACCAGATTTGCCGAAACCAGCGGCAAGCCGCTGCGTTCACTGTAATAAACCGTGAGACCGTTTTGCAGTTTGAATGAACTCGGTGTCGGCAAAGAAATTTTTGGCTCGGGCCCCTGACCCGGCTGCTGTGCACGCCACGCTTCTGCAGCATTCACTGACTCGGCACCCGCGCCCGGTTTGCTTTCCGGCAGTTTCGGCGTCGGCGGTTCTGCCGCCAATTTTTGTTCGCCGGGTATGCCGATGACTACGACACGTTTATTATTTAGTAAATATTGCTGGGTAATTTGTTTCACCGTCGCAGGGGTAACAGCGCGGTAACGGCCTATGTCTGCGGCGAGATAGCCGGGGTCGCCGACAAAATGAATATAAGTGTTCAAGCGATTGGCGACGCCGCCAAAGCCACCGACTTTTTCCAAACCCTGCACGGTGCCGGTTTCGATCAGATTACGCGCCCTATCGACTTCTTTCTGTTCGGGCCCTTCGTTGAGTAATTTTTGCATTTCTTCGTCTATCACTTTCTCCAGTTCTTCCGCCGTATGCCCAGGCCGCGCGGTCGCGCTGATGGTAAATACGGAACCCAATATTAAGGATTGCTGGCTGGCGCTGACGTTTTGCGCAATTTGTTTTTCATAGACGAGTTTTTTATATAAGCGGCTGGATTTGCCGCCTGCTAAAATTTGCGACACGATGTCCATATCGGCGTCGCCCGGCTTGAATATTTGCGGTGTGATCCACGCCATGTTTACTTGTGGTAATTCGACGCGGTCGGTAATGACCGCGCGCTTTTCTTTTTCTATCGGCGGCGTAACCACATTCAGTTTAGGCACATCAGGGCCGCGTTTCAGGCTGGCAAAATATTTTTCTACTTGCTTTTTCGCATCGGCAGTTTTGAAATCACCGACCAACACCAAGCTTGCGTTATTGGGCGAATAATATTGTTTGAAGAATTTTTTGACATCTTCAAGCTTGATCGACTGAATGTCGGCATGCGAGCCCATTACGCTGGCGTAATAAGGATGGGTTTTCGGAAACAGGGTTTGGTAAACCGCTTCATCGACGATGCCGTAAGGGCGGTTCTCCACACTTTGGCGACGTTCGTTGCGTACTACGTCTTGCTGATTACTCAACGCGGTCTGATCGACTTCTTCGAGCAAATAACCCATGCGATCCGAGTGTATCCACAAGGCTAATGCAAGTTGATTAGCCGGTACGGTATCGAAATAATTGGTGCGGTCAAAATCGGTGGTGCCGTTGGAATCGGTTGCGCCCGCGGCTTCGAGTAATTTATCCGCCGCGCCACGCGGTACATGTTTACTGCCGGCGAACATCAAATGTTCAAACAAATGCGCGAAACCGGTTTGTCCTTGCACTTCGTGCGCGGGGCCGACGTGATACCAAATATTCACCGCTACGACGGGCGTGCGATGGTCTTCCACCAGCACAACATCCAATCCGTTGGGCAAGGTATATTTTTCATACGGAATAGTCGGGATATCACTTGCAGCTTGTTTTACTTGCTGCGGGCTGGAGCAGGAGATCAATGCGAGCACAAATAAGAACAGGATTTTTTTCATGTAGCTCTCCGGGAAATCTTTGTTGAATTTATTAGGGATTTTTTTCTGCTGTTGATTTGGATTCAACATCAGCTGACTGGTTCCCGGACTCGGGATTCAATTTATGCCATAGCTCAAGCGCATTCAAATAATCCGCCAGCTCGTCCTCATATAATTCAAATACGCAGGGACAACAATCGCTTTGGCAGCAATCTTCCGGTGCAGGCTTGACCGGTGCGCGGGGCTTGGGCGTGAGTGTTTTCACGACGTTGAATTTACTCGCCTGCAATACGCCTGCGACGCGGGCGTTTGCTTGCGTCGGCAGCGGGACGCTTGGCGGCGCGTGGTGCTGTGGCCGTTTTTCTGCTGCGCTTCGGCTCGGAGTCTTCCAAGTCTTGAATATTCATACGTCCTGCGCCTTTTTGGCGGCCGCGGTGTTTAGGCTCGATGTCTTCTGCTTGCGGGTTGGTGCGCTTGGCAACCCAATCGGTAATCATTTTCACTTGCGGTGCTTCGAGTTCCAGCCACATGCCGCGCTTCAAACGCGGCGGCATGTTGACGATGCCGAATCGGGTACGCATCAAACGACTCACCATCACGCCGACGGTAGCGAACATGCGGCGCACTTCGCGGTTGCGGCCTTCTTTCAACACCACGTTATACCAATGATTGGCCGCTTCGCCGCCTTCATAACGGATCGAATGAAAATGCGCGATACCGTCATCCAGCTCGACGCCGCCGGTGAGCTGGTGCATTTTTTCGTCGTCCAACTCGCCCATCACACGCACCGCGTATTCGCGCTCGACTTCAAAGCGCGGGTGCATCATGTTATTGGCGAGGTCACCGCTGGTGGTGAATATGAGCAAGCCACTGGTGTTGTAATCGAGTCGGCCGATGGCGATCCAGCGTCCTCCTGCTGCGCGCGGCAGTTTGTCGAACACGGTGGCGCGCCCTTGCGGATCATCGCGGCTGACAATTTCACCTTCGGGTTTGTGATAAATCAGGATGCGCGGGGCTTCTGCTTCATCCCATGAAATTTTGATCGGACGCCGGTCCACGCGGACGATATCTTCTGCCGTAATGCGCATGCCTACCGTAGCGGGCTGGCTATTGACAGTCACCCTTCCATCGGCGATGACTTGCTCCATGTCGCGGCGCGAGCCGTATCCGGCTTGCGCCAATAATTTATGTAATTTTTGCGAGGGTTCGTCGCCGCGTTTTTCCGCTGCGCGCTCTTTGATGAAAGCGCGCGCATCGCGACGGTCGGCTAATTCTTTTTTGGTACGGCCGGGGTCCGCAGCCTGTCGAACAGTTTCAACATCGGCAGGCGCAGTTTTTTTTCTCGCGGGGGCTTTGTCCAGCGCAGGTGTTTTTACTTTTGGCAGCGGTGCGCGTAACGGCGATTTTTTTGAGCGTGATTTTTTCGCTGCAAGTTTTCTTTTGGTGCTGGAAGAAGTGGCCATAATTAGTGCAATATTTCGCTACGCGGTGCTTCGTCATCTGGGTCGATGGCTACTTCTGCTGCAATTTCTTCCGGCTCGGCAATTTGCTCTATCTGATCTTGCAATGGCGCTGCCGCAACTAACTGTTCATTTTGATTCATATCCAGCGCCATTTGCAATTGGTCCAGCGGCGGCAATTCTTCCAGCGATTTCAAATTAAGGTCATCGAGAAATTTTTTGGTGGTGCCGAATATTGCCGGGCGTCCCGGTACTTCACGCGTGCCGATCTGGTCTATCCAACCGCGCGCTTCGAGGCTTTTCAAAATATGCGGCGACACTTGTACGCCGCGAATGCTTTCAATATCGGAGCGCGTCACTGGCTGGCGATATGCGATGATGGCCAAGGTTTCCATCACGGCGCGCGAGTAACGCGGCGCTTTTTCGCTGGTCATGCGGCCCAAATAAGATTGATATTCCGGCTTGACGCGAAAACGCCATCCGCTCGCGACTTGCACCAACTCGATACTTTTATCTGCCCATTCATCGCGTAATTCGTCCAACAGTTTGCGTAAGTCGTCATGCGACAAATTCTGTTCGAACATTTTTTTCAAATCGACTAGGCCAACCGGATCCTGCGACGATAACAGCGCGGCTTCGAGTATGCGCTTAGCCAGCACTTCGTCTAACGGCTGTTCGACGTCAGGCGTAGCGATTTCTTCAGTTTGCAATTCTTCAGTTTGAGAGGACATTTTTACTCTTTGCATAAATAGGATCAAACGGTGCGGCTTGGGTGAGCTCGATCAGGCTTTCGCGCGTGAGTTCAAGTAACGCAAGGAAAGTGACCACTACTACCGGCGCACCGCGCGAAGGATCAAACATTTGCGTGAATTCAACAAAATTTCCGCCGGTGAGCATACGCAATACGCGGCTCATGTGCGCGCGCACGGATAATTCTTCGCGGGTGATTTTATGGTGTTTGTTGACGCGCGCACGATTCAATATCGTTAACCAGGCTTGCGTCAAATCATTGGCATTTACATTAGGCAAACGCTCGGTCAGGGTTTGCTCAATCATGACTTCGACAATCGCGAAATCGCGCCCGGCTTGCGGCATGCGGTCCAACTCGGCAGCAGCGGCTTTCATTTGTTCGTATTCGAGCAAACGGCGCACTAGCTCGGCACGCGGGTCCATCGGTTCGGACTCGTCTTCGCGCAGTGGACGCGGCAACAACATGCGCGATTTGATTTCGATCAGCAACGCCGCCATCAATAAATATTCCGCCGCTAACTCAAATTGATTGGCGCGCATGGTCTGCACGTAGGCCATGTATTGACGGGTGAGATCGGCCATCGGTATATCGAGAATATCGAGCGAATGCTTGCGGATCAGGTACAACAGCAAATCCAACGGGCCTTCGAACGCTTCGAGAAAAACCGACAGGGCTTCCGGCGGAATGAATAAATCCGAAGGCATATCGAGAAACGGCTCACCGTGCAGCTTGGCCTGGTGCGGCGGGATTTCGAACAATTCGGCGGTTTGGGGGGTGAGGTGGGGTTCGGACATGGGGCGATTATATCATTTCCGCTTCTACCTCCTGCTCAAGGATGGGCAATGCCGCCCACAGATGGCTATAACCTGTAAATTATAACTATATGATTATATTGAACTATTTTATATGACTAAAATATTACTTCCATAGAATCAAGCCATTAAAGACGCTTGATGGTCTTCTACTTCAAACCAACGATCGACTATATAGCGCGGAAACAAGACAAGCGTTACATCAAGGATAAATTATGTTTTCATTTTTCTTGTATTTGGCGGATTCAAGTTCGAAGTGCAACTGCTCGGGGTATTTTGGTATAACGCAATTCCACGCCGAATAATACCTCATGCGGTGATCTGAACCCCAA
>JAYVGF010000321.1:0-3295 GCA_043772415.1 Betaproteobacteria bacterium | reverse complement strand
CCAGTGAGGCAGTAAAGTTTTTGTACTAATTCCACAAACAGTTTTTTAGGAGATCAACATGATTATTTCCGGATTCCCCAGCACATTCAAAGGCCGTGGTAAAGATGGCAAAAGCCGCGGCACCAAAAAAAGAACCAACAAGAAAAGCCGTCGTTCGAACCGTACACAGCGGTCGCATTGCCCGCCTGACATTCGTCCGTAAATAACAGCGTTTAGATTTTTGCTTTTACATGCTTTACCATTACGCCGGATGCCAGTCCGGCGTAACTACTTTGAACGGCTGAAAAATAACATGGACACCGGGCTGCTCAACCATATCCATTCCCACTTCCGCTTTTTTTCGCATCATCTTAAGCCGGTGCGTACAAAACTATGGTTTGCCGCCCTGCTGGTAATCCTGATGCCGCTCATCAGCACGGCCATGTTGTGGTTGTTTCAAAAACTGGTGGACGAAGTTTTCGTCACGCGCGATACGCAACTATTACCGTGGTTTTTCGGCGCGTATCTTTTTTTGGCGTTGGCCAGTTTCACCGCTGACTATATCGATCAGCGTCTCGACGCCTCCATTGCCGAACGCATCGCGCAGGACACGCGGGTTTCGCTTTATCAACATCTGGTATCCGCCTCGCCCGGCTCGTTCGGCTCGCGTAATGCGGGCGAGCTGTTGGCCTACCTCGGCGGTGACGTGGAAAAAATTGCATCGCTGATTTACAGCGCACCGATGAGCCTGCTGTCCAATCTCGCGCGCATCATTTGCTACGCGACTTTTTTATTCCTCATTAGTTGGAAACTCACTCTGTTGGCGCTGGCCGTAGTGCCACCGCTGGTGTGGCTGGTGTACCGGCTGACGCCGAAAATCCGCGCTGCGGCACGTGCGTCGCGGCGGCGAACGACCACGTGGATGTCGCTGGCGGAAGAAAGCCTAGGCGCGCGTCCGCTGATTCACGCCTTTCACACCCAGGCGCGCGAAACCGGGCGCTTCGCGCAGCGCACGGATAAAGCGCGATTGGCCGAGCTTATTACGGTGAAATTGCAGGCCGGCCTCAGTGTCGGCATCGGCATGATTACCATGATGGGCAGTCTCGCCGTCATCGGCCTCGCCGCCTACGAAGTCGGCGCGGGCCGTCTGACTGTCGGTAGCGTGCTCGCCTTTATCGGCGCAGTCGGCGTGCTGTATGGCCCCATCCGCACCGTCAGCCAAAGCGCCAGCCGCTTTCAACGCGCTGCCGTCAGCGCGGAGCGGCTGCGCTCGCTGCTGGAAAAACCTAGCTTAGTGAGCGACACTGCCAAGACGATAACGCCCATCGCGCGCGCGCAAGGGCGCATCGAATTTCGCGCGGTGAGTTTCGCTTATCCCGGCGGCGATAAGGTGCTGCATGAATTGTCGTTCATGACCCAGCCTGGGGAAGCAGTAGCGTTTGCAGGCGGCAGCGGCAACGGAAAATCCACGTTGATCAAACTGCTGCTGCGCTTTTACGATCCGACTTCGGGCGCTATTTATGTTGATGGCGTGGACATCCGCCACTTGCCGTTAAAACAGTTACGTGAAAATATCGCAGTCGTATTGCAAGAACCGCATATCCTGCAAGGCTCGATCGCCGACAACATCGGTTATGGCATCGAGGCGGCGGAACCGGCACGCGTACAATCGGCTGCCGTTACCTCTTACGCCCAGGAATTTATCACGCCATTACCGCAACAATACAACACCCAAGTCGGCACGCGCGGCGAGCGCTTGTCCGGCGGCCAGCGCCAGCGCATCGCGTTAGCGCGCGCGCTGATGCGCGACGCGCCGATATTGTTAATGGACGAAGCGACGGCTTCGGTCGATGGCGAGACGGAAAATTTAATCCAGCTTGCTGTGACAAAATTAGCCGGGCAGCGTACTTTACTGCTGGTGAGCCATCGCGCCTCGACACTCAAATTTGCCGATCGCGTGCTGGTAATGGAACAAGGTAAAATTGTTGAAAGCGGAACGCCGCTTGATCTGATGCAACCGGGCACGCGCTGTTATGAAATTTTCCAAACCCAATTGACGCATGCTCCCGCCGCATGAAACGCAAACCGATACGTCTGGGCACGCAACTGTCTCCGCACTTCAGCGTCGCTGGTATCGTCGATCGTGAGAGCGTGAACCCGGTTTATCTGCTGTGGGACGCGCGCGACTGGTGTGCCAAAGCGTGCAAATTATTCGACTCCGACCGTGCGGCAAAACACGAAGCGGATTTACTCTCTGCGTTCGACCATCCTAATATCGCGCGCTGCTTCGGCAGCGAAAAGCCCGGCCTGATGCTGATGGAGTTTCTCGAAGGCCCAACACTGAGCCATTTCATTTCCGCGCAAAAAAATCATCGTCTTTCCGTCGGCAATGCCCTGCGCATCGCGATTTATATCGGTAGCGCGTTGATCCACATGCACCGCAAAGGCTATCTGCATCTCGACGTAAAGGCTTCCAACATTATTATTTACCGCAGCCGTCCGGTGTTGATCGATGTCGGGTCGGCGCGGAAAATTTCGGCGGGGAAACCTTCGCACATCATCGGCACTGAAACCTATATGTCGCCGGAACAATGTTTGCGCGAAAAGCTCTCGCCGGCCAGCGACGTGTTTGCGCTGGGAGCAATGTTGTTTCGCATGTTGAGCGGTGAGTTTCCGTTTGTGCAAAAACGCAGCAGTAAAAATTTTGCTCAAGTGTCGCAGCCACCGCTTGCGCTGCGGACATTGCGTTCCGGCATCCCGCTTGGGTTGGAAAAATTAGTCTATGCATGCCTCATGCGCGATCCTGCGCAACGCCCGACGTTGGAAATGCTTTTGCCGCAACTACACGGTTTCATTACCTCCGGCGCTGCCATGTGGCCGGAACAAATTACCCCAGGCCGGAAGGCGAAGAGGAAAAATAATGCATCGTAACTTATTGATTATATTTATATTTTTTCCACCTCTTTGCGTCGCGCAAGAGCGCACTTTGCCGACCGACACCATCACGCCCGGTGCGCTGAAATTCGGCTTGCGCACCGACTACGCCAAAGGCCATTACGGCACGCCGGATAAATTCGTCGATACCTTTGCCACGCTTTCTGCGCAATATGATTGGGAGCGCGTGAGTCTTAAAATGTCCATGCCTTATATATGGAGTAAATCGGAAAGTGAGTTTATTATCGATCCGGAAGAAGGCGGTGTGATCTGCGTCCTCAATCGGTGGCTGTCAAGCTAGTTGTCGCCTTGATGGTTAAATTTACGCAGCCTTTTTGTTATCTTGATTTACCTCCCTTTGACGATTGGTTGCAGCATCGTG
>JAYVGF010000320.1:0-2905 GCA_043772415.1 Betaproteobacteria bacterium | reverse complement strand
TGCGCAAACAAAACGTCGAAGTGCCATCGGGCCGTATCGAATCCCAGCAGCGCGAATTCACCGTGCTGGCGGAAACCGATTTGCGCACGCCAGAACAATTTAATGATTTAATTATTTCGCAGACCTTGGGTTATCCGGTGCGCCTGAAAGATATAGGTCGCGCCGAAATGGGCCCAGCCGATGCGCGCGGCATGTTGCGCTCCAACGGTAACGATGGGGTCGGCCTCGGTATCGTCAAGCAATCGACGGCAAATACGCTTGCTGTTGCCAACGCGGTCAAAGCGGAAATTCCGCGCATCAAGGCCAATCTGCCGGAAGGCATGAAGCTGGAAATTGGTTTCGACAGTTCGATTTTTATCGACGAATCGATCAAGGCGGTTTACAAAACCATGGGCGAAGCCTTGGTGTTGGTGGTGCTGGTGATATTTTTATTTTTGCGCTCGCTCCGCGCTACGCTGATTCCGTTTGTCACTATTCCTGTCTCGTTGATTGGGTCGTTTATATTCTTATCCGCGCTTGGATTTTCTATCAATATTCTCACCTTGCTCGGCGTGATCCTCGCCATCGGCTTGGTGGTCGATGATTCGATTGTCGTGTTGGAAAATATTCATCGACACATCGAAGAAGGCATGACGCCATTCAAAGCAGCGATCCAAGGCACTCGCGAAATCGCTTTTGCCGTTGTGGCGATGACGATTACTTTGGTGTCCGTATTTACGCCGTTGGCTTTTGCCAGCGGCAATGTCGGCAAGTTGTTTACCGAGTTTGCCTTAACCGTCGCTGCTGCCGTGTTGGTGTCGGGATTTGTCGCGTTGACCTTGACGCCGATGATGTGTTCTAAATTACTTAAAGGCGGTAGCCACGGTTGGTTTTACAATGTCACCGAACCTTTTTTCCAAGGCATGACCAACACCTATCGTAGGCTGCTGTCGTTTACACTGAAATTTCGCTGGTTGGCTGTTATCGTCTTGATCGCTTCATTGGCAGGCGGGACTTTTTTGTACAAGTCGCTGAAATCGGAATTGGCGCCGCTGGAAGACCGTTCGTTTTTTATCGGCTTACTATTAGCGCCGGATGGCTCGACTATGGCCTACACCGACGAGTACGCGCGCAAAATCGAAAAAATGTATAGCGAAATTCCCGAAGTAAAAAATTTCGTCATGTTCGTCGCGCCGGGTTTGGATAAACCCAATCCGGTCAACGTCGCGTTTTCTTTTGTTAGCCTGAAGCCCTGGAGCCAGCGTACCCGTTCTCAGATGGACATCACCAAGGAACTGGGTCCGAAAATGTTTGCCGGGCTACCGGGGGTGTTGGCCTTCCCGATCAATCCGCCCTCGCTCGGGCAAAATTTCCGCAACCCACCGGTGCAATTTGTCATCATGGGTAATTCGTATGAGCAGCTGAATACCAATGTGGAAAAATTTTTGGCCGAAGCGCGCAAGTTTCCCGGCTTGCAGAATCTCGATTCGGATTTGAAACTCAACAAACCGCAATTAGCAGTCGATGTAGATCGCGAAAAAATCGCCAACGTTGGCGCGGAAGTAGATGTCATCGGGCGTACCTTGGAAACCATGCTCGGCGGGCGCAACGTCACGCGCTTCAAGCGCGAAGGCAAGCAATACGATGTGATCGTGCAAGTCGAAGATAAAAACCGCACCAAGCCGACTGATCTCACCTCGATGTATGTGCGGAGTAAAGATGGACGCTTGGTGCAGTTATCCAACCTGGTGCAATTGCGCGAAACGGTGGCGCCGAAAGAACTCAATCACTTCAATCGTCAGCGCGCGGCGATTATTTCCGGCAACGTCGCGCCCGGTTTCACATTAGGTGAAGTGCTCGATTTCATGGAAAAAACCGCTGACCAAACTATGGGCGATAGCGTGCAGACTTCACTCGACGGTGTGTCGCGCGAATTCAAAGAATCAGGGCAGACGCTGTATTTAACTTTCGCGCTCGCCTTGGTATTTATTTACCTGGTGTTGGCGGCGCAGTTTGAAAGCTTTGTTTCGCCCTTCATTATTATGCTCACCGTGCCATTGGCGATGACCGGCGCACTGCTGGCGCTAAACCTGACTGGCGGAACGCTGAATACTTATAGCCAGATCGGTTTGATCATGCTGGTCGGCTTGATCACCAAACACGGCATTTTGATTGTCGAATTCGCCAATCAGTTGCGCGAACAGGGTAAAGAAAAATTCGAGGCGGTGATCGATGCGGCGACGCTGCGTCTGCGCCCGATTTTAATGACCACTGCCGCAATGGTGCTCGGCGCGATGCCCTTGGCGATTGCCACGGGCGCGGGCGCGGAAAGCCGTCGGCCCATCGGCTGGGTGATCGTCGGCGGTTTGATGTTGGGCACGGTGTTCACTTTGTTTGTGATTCCAGCGGCTTATACTTTGCTGGCGGGTAAACGTAAGTTGAACGAGGAAGAGCGGGTAGCTTTGCCGACATTGGAGCCGGCTGCCAAATAACTAATTTACTCACTTGAATTTCGCCCACTCAATTCCTATCTATATCCAATATTTATATAAAGTCCTGTCATGATTACCCTACGCAAAAGTGCTGATCGCGGCCATGCCAACCACGGCTGGCTCGATTCTTATCACTCCTTTTCCTTCGCGGATTATTACGATCCCAAAGAAATGGGTTTCGGCTCCCTGCGCGTGATTAACGAAGACAGGGTCGAGCCGGGCATGGGCTTTGGCACGCACGGCCACCGCGATATGGAAATTATTACTTACGTCCTCGAAGGCGCGTTGCAGCACAAAGACAACATGGGCAACGGCTCAGTCATCAAGCCGGGTGATGTGCAGCGTATGAGTGCAGGTGCCGGCGTCACGCACAGCGAATTCAATGCGTCGCCAACCGAGGCTGTGCATTTTCTGCAAATCTGGATCCAGCCGAA
>JAYVGF010000319.1:0-10735 GCA_043772415.1 Betaproteobacteria bacterium | reverse complement strand
GGCTGTTTTGCCCAAGCAGGGCGAAGGTTTCCTGCGCTGGATCCGCGCTTCCGTCGGCGCGAACGTGCGCTTAATTCCGGTAGAGGAAATTTTATATTTTCAAGCGGCCGATAAATATACGGCGGTCATCACCAAAGATGGCGAAGCCCTGATTCGTTTATCCATCAAAGAGCTCGCCGACCAACTAGACCCGCAACAGTGCTGGCAAATCCATCGCGGCACGATAGTGAATGTCCAACATATCGCCGGCACCTCGCGCGATGAAGCGGGACAGGTGCTGGTGAAAATCAAATCGCATGCGCAAACTTTGCAAGTCAGCAGGGCATACGCACATTTGTTTCGGCAGATGTAGGGTGCGCTGTGCGCACGCGTAATGCCTTAGTCTTATCTCCAATATACAAAGCAACAGATACACGAGCCCATTCCCCTTAGGCCGGAGAAGATTGGGATGGGGGTGTAAGTTTCAGTCTAGAAGGCTGGTCGGACTAAGCTCTGAATAAGAGTGCCGGGGGTAGCCCGGCGGCTAGTCACTTTTTTGCTTCGCCAAAAAAGTAACCAAAAAAGGCGGACCCGCCGCGCTACTTTTTGTTTTTTTGGGTTTTGTTGTCGCGCTATTTCTGCAGCCTATCGGGCATCGAGCACAAACTCGCTCTCACCTTCACTTGAAATCTCAATCACCGCGTAGCTCAAACATGTGCTCGCCGACGGCTCCCGCTAGGCAGCAGAAATAGCGTCGGCGCAGATGGGGGTGCGATTCTGTCTTCGAATTGGCTTTGTTGCTGGTTTCTGCCAAAGGGCTTTTGTAGGGTGCGCTGTGGTACGCGTTGCGGTGATTCGAGCATCGCTTGGCGTCACTACAATCCCCCCCCATCCCTACCTTCCCCCGTCAAGGGGGAAGGAGCCGCACCGTAGGGATCTCATACACGCGCGCATCTACAGACAGCCTTACGCGTGCGCACTGCGCACCCTACCTATACTCTGTGCGTGGTAAAATGTTCTTATTCTTCAAATACCTTTATTTCCCAGAACCAGCATGATTTCCCTGATAGTCAATGGTACGCCGCACCGTTTCGAGCAAACGCCTAACGTCGCGCAATTGCTCGAGCAGCTTGCGCTGAAGGGCAAACGCATCGCGGTGGAACGCAATGGCGAGATCGTGCCGCGTAGCCGTTTTGCTGATGAAATATTATCCGACGGCGACAAACTGGAAATTGTTGTCGCGGTCGGTGGAGGTTAAGCAATGCACTTGAAGGACGCAGACAACCTGATCATCGCGGGCAAGACATATACATCGCGCTTGCTGGTCGGCACAGGAAAGTACAAAGATTTTGCCGAAACCAAATTGGCGATCGACGCCAGCGGTGCGCAAATTATTACTGTCGCCATACGACGTACCAATATCGGGCAGAACCCAAACGAGCCGAGCTTGCTCGATGTGTTGCCGCCGTCGCATTACACTTTGCTGCCGAATACGGCGGGCTGTTACAGCGCCGACGATGCGGTGCGCACTTTACGCCTTGCGCGCGAGTTGCTCGATGGGCACAAGCTGGTGAAATTGGAAGTGTTGGGCGACGCGAAAACTTTATTTCCCAATATGCCGGAGACTTTAGTCGCCGCGAAGACGCTAGTGCAAGACGGCTTCGATGTCATGGTCTATTGCAGCGATGATCCTATCATGGCGAAACAACTCGAAGAGATCGGTTGTGTTGCCGTCATGCCGTTAGCGTCGCTGATCGGTTCGGGCATGGGCATTTTGAATCCGTGGAATTTGCAATTGATTATCGAAGCGGCGAAAGTGCCGGTGATCGTCGATGCGGGCGTCGGCACGGCGAGCGATGCGGCAATCGCAATGGAGTTGGGTTGCGATGGCGTGTTGATGAACACGGCGATTGCGGCAGCGAAAAATCCTGTGCTGATGGCCAGCGCGATGAGAAAAGGTGTCGAAGCCGGACGCGAAGCATTTTTGGCCGGACGTATGGCAAAGAAATTTTACGGTGCATCGCCAAGTTCGCCGACCGGCGGCATGATAGGTTCAAAATAATTCCTCATGCCTGAAATCAATCACTCACACATCCGCAGTTACGTATTGCGCCAAGGTCGCGTATCCAACGCACAAGGCCGCGCAGTGGAAAATTTGTTGCCAAAATATGGTATTCTACACTCTACGCAACCACTTGATTATATTAAAGAATTTAATAGGTCAGCGCCGATGATTTTGGAAATCGGCTTCGGCATGGGCGAGACCACTGCAACTATCGCCGCAGCCAATCCGCAAAATAATTACATCGCGATTGAAGTGCATACGCCGGGCGTCGGTAATCTGTTAAAAGAAATCGACGCGCAACAGCTTGGCAATCTGCGCATCATTCAACATGACGCGATAGAAATACTTCGCGACATGATTCCCGCTGCATCGCTCGCGGGTATCCATATTTTTTTCCCCGACCCGTGGCCGAAAAAGCGCCATCACAAGCGGCGCTTGATTCAGGCGCCGTTGGTAAAACAGTTATGCGACAAACTCCAGCCGGGTGGATATATTCATGCGGCGACGGATTGGCAGGAATATGCTGAGCATATCCTCGCCACATTATCTGCTGAGCCACTGCTTGCCAATAGTGCCGACGGCTATGCACCGCGACCAAGGTATCGGCCACTGACGAAATTCGAGCAACGCGGCTTGAAGCTGGGACATGGCGTGTGGGATATTATTTTTTATAAGCATTAATTTCAGCGAGCACTTGCTTTGATGGATCTATTTTGTTTTCCCAAAACATACCTTGGTCGATTCATTTTTATCGTTGTAACGTTCTGCTTGTTCGCTTCCTGTGCCAGCGTCCCCGACACCAAACTGAATGGCGCGCCCGACCCAACACCCCCGCTTCCCGCAGGCAACACGCTGATCGTCGCAGGCGACATTGGCGATTGCCGCAATGTTGCGGCCGCCGATAGTAAGGCGGAAGCAACCGCAAAATTGGTCGAGGCCCTGCCCGGTTTGGTGTTGACGCTCGGCGACAACACTTATCCTGTCGGCGCAGAAAGCGAATTCACCGATTGCTACGCGCCGACTTGGGGACGCTTCAAACAACGTACCCGTTCCAGCCCCGGTAACCATGATTACCTCACGCTGAATGCTGATCCTTATTATGATTATTTCGGCGCGCTCGCCGGCCCGGATCGGCACGGCTACTACAGTTTTGATTACGCCAACAGGCACATCATTTCGCTTAACAGTAATATCGACGCGGAAAATGATTCCAAGCAAATGCAATGGCTGCGTCAGGATTTAGCCGGCAATAAAGCACGCTGCACCCTCGCCTATTGGCATCACCCGGTTTATAGCTCGGGCAACCGAGGCAATAACGCCAAAATGAAAGACCTATGGAACACGCTGCATCAAGCGGGCGCAGATGTCGTATTAAGCGGCCATGATCATCATTACGAACGCTTTGCGCCGCAAGATACCGACGGCAATGCCGATCAAAACGGCATGCGCGAATTCTTGATCGGCACTGGCGGTGTCGGCATGGTGCCGGTAGGCAAAATCCAGAAAAACAGCGAATCAAGAAATGATAAAGATCACGGCGTGATGAAATTCACGCTACGCGCCAAGGATTATAGTTGGGAATTTATGCCGATAGCCGGCGGCGCATTCAGCGATAGCGGCATCGGCGTGTGCCACTAATTTTTTTCGCGTAAAAAAATCTGCAGCAAATCATTCAAAAACAGCCGGCCTTTTTCGGTCGGTTTAATGTTGACATGATCACGCACGATTAAGTCCCTTGCTTCGGCTTCACGCAATTCCTTTTCCATCACGCTCAATGGCAACGACGTGCGCTCGTGAAATAGCGCCACAGGAAAACCGTCACGCAAACGTAAAGCGTTCACCATGAATTCGAACGGCAACTCGTTGCGCGAGACCTCATGTTCTTCTTGTACATGTTCGGCGCGCGCCACCGTGTCCATATAGTTCTGCGGATGCTTGTGCCGCATCATACGGAATATATTGAATTTATTTGATATTTTGCTATGCGCACCCGCACCGATGCCGAGGTAATCGCCGAACTCCCAATAATTCAGATTGTGTTTGCTGCGTGTATCGGCCAGCGCGAAAGCCGAAGTTTCATAATTGTCATAGCCAGCCTCGCGTAATTTTTTTTCTATCGCTTGCTGCATGTCGGCGGCGACATCGTCATCGGGCAACTTGGGTGGATGACGATAGAACAGCGTGTTCGGTTCCAGCGTTAAATGATACGCGGAAAGATGCGGCGGCTTGAACGACAAAGCGGTGTCGATATCCTGCAATGCCTCGGCCAAAGTTTGGTTTGGCAGCGCATACATGATATCGAGATTGAAATTATCAAAATTGTGTTTGGCTATGTCGATGGCGCGGCGCGCCTCATTGTCATCGTGTATGCGCCCAAGCGCCTTGAGATGCACCGGATTAAAACTTTGTATGCCGATCGACAAACGGTTGATACCACTTTTCGCATAAGCAGAAAATTTGTCTGCCTCAAACGTGCCGGGGTTCGCTTCCAAAGTAATTTCAGCGTTGGCTTCGGGCCGCACCAGCGCGCGTACAGCGGCGAGGATGTCATCCAGCGCGGCAGCAGATAATAAACTCGGTGTCCCGCCGCCGAAAAAAACACTGTGTACCCTGCGGCCATAAATTTGCGGGATGGCTTGTTCCAGATCGTGAATCAAAGCAGCGACATATTCTTTTTCCGGCCGCACGCCTTTCGCCTCATGCGAATTGAAATCACAGTAAGGACATTTTTTCACGCACCAAGGTATGTGGATATACAAAGACAGCGGCGGCAGCGAAGTGAAATGGATGCCGGAGGTAGTAAGCGGGATAGATGTGATAGAAATCATGAGGCTATTTTACGCTACGTTGCAGATTCTCTTTAGGCAAATACGCAGTATGATGACCACTACTCCCTTGATGCGGGAGGGTTGGGATGGTGCTGAAAGTGACGCAATAGGATGCTCGAACCACCGCAACGCGTGCGCACGGCGCACCCTAATGGCCTGCTATTCGAAGAGAGGAAAGGTTACCCCTCTGCGCCGTTGATATTTTTGTTGTGGATCGGGGGCCGTCGGCGAGAACCTGTTTGAGCTACGCGGTGTTGCAGATTCGAATTGAAGGTGAGAGCGAGTTTTCTCGCCGCCCGATTCACAACGAAAATATCTGCGACAACAAAAACCTAAAAACAAAAAAGCAGCGCGGCGGGTTCGCCTTTTTTGGTTACTTTTTTGGCGAAGCAAAAAAGTGACTAGTTGTCGGGGCGCACCGTTCATCGGGACGCGTAGCGAGGGGCGGGAACGGTGCAGCGGGTGGCCGCAATCAATTAAGTGGTGAACGGTGCACTGATGGCCGCGCCCGCACCCAAGGCCGCGCTCACCGTGGCGCGGCCATCACCCCCGGCACTCTTATTCAGAGCTTAGCCCAGTCAGCCAACCAGACTGAAACATACTCCCCCATCCCAACCTTCCCCCGTCAAGGGGGAAGGAGCTTGTCATCCTGAGCGATAGCGAAGGATTTGCTTTTCTTGCAGCACAACGCATGAGCAGATTTTTCGGATAAAGCCCCTCAGAATGACTAGGGAATTTTTTCAATCAATGCCGCCAACGCCAATCCCCGATGACTGATTTTATTTTTTTCATCGTGACTCAACTCGGCGGACATTTTTCCTAATGACGGCAAATAAAACAGCGGATCATACCCAAAGCCGCCCTCGCCTCGCGGTTCACGCGCGATTTCGCCGTGCCATGATCCTTCCGCGATTATCGGTTGCGGGTCATCGGCGTGACGCACCATGACCAACACGCAATAATAGTGCGCCTTACGATTTAAAATATTTTTCATGGCGTCGAGCAAGGCTTGATTATTCCGTGCATCGGATTTCGGCAGGCCTGCGTAATGCGCGGAATACACGCCCGGCGCGCCGTTCAACGCATCAACACAAATACCGGAGTCATCGGCCAACGCGGGCAAACCAGACAGTTTGCTGGCATGGCGCGCTTTGGCCAAGGCATTTTCAATAAAGGTGTGATACGGTTCTTCTGCCTCGGCAATATTGAATGCGGATTGCGGCAGGACTTCCCAATTCAGCGGCGCGAGCACGCGCTGTATTTCCTTTAGCTTGCCGGGATTGTTCGAGGCGATGACCAGTTTATTCATGATGATTTCAATGAAACAATAAATTGTTTTTGCAGGGATTCCACGTCACCATCGAACGCGCGTGAAAAAGCGGTAGAAAAAATTTCACCGTCTTGAAGGTCGAGCAAAAACTGCTTAAAGCGCTTTTCGTCTAGTTGTTTCAAAAGGCTGATAAACATCATACTTTGGCGGTAAAACATATGCGATCCATTCGCCATGCCGAGCAGCAGGCCGGTTTGGTCGAGCGATAAACGACTGCCGCTTTGATAGGGCGGGAAAATTTTTCCTGCCGCGATCTGTAACTTGGCATCATTTTCCGACACGGCTTCCGCGCCACTGCCATCGGCGACGAAGGTCGCCAGCCCTTCGTTAAACCATGTCGGGTAATCGACAAAATTCAGTTGATGCTGTTGATTAAGCTGTAAATGCGAAAGTTCATGCGTCAGCACTGGCGCGAGGGCTGCGGGACGAACAAGCAAAATCGGATTGAGAAATAACCCTTGCGTTGGATGGACGCCGCCGCGTACGGTTTCTTTTTGCCCGGATAACTGGGCAAAACTTTGCTGAGTATTACAGACATACACGATTACTGGTTTTTGAAACGCGCGATAGTGTCTGGCTTCAACTTGTCGGATGGCTGCATCAAGGTGTGGTGCGACCAAAGCAGCGAATTTTTCTGCGCCGGGTTCGTATTTGATGCGGTTTTCGGAAGCCAGCGCGACAAAATGATCGGTGGAGGCGAAATGCGCCGACACAATTTGCATCGCTGCACAGCCGGAAAAAATAAGGGTTATACATAAGAAAACAGCAAACAGGAAAACGCGCGATATCATTTCGCCAAGGCAGTTTTCTGCGCGACGACTAATTCACCGATGCCCTTTTCTGCCAGCTCCAGCATCGCGTTCATTTCCGCGCGCGAAAAAGCGGCGCCTTCTGCCGTGCCTTGAATTTCGACAAAGCCGCTGTTACCCATCATCACCACATTCATATCGGTATCGCAGTCGGAGTCTTCGTCGTAATCTAAATCCAACACGGGCGTACCTTTATACACACCGACGGAAATCGCCGCGACGTGATCGCGGACAGGATTTTCTTTCAACGCGCCGTCTTTTACCAATTTTGAAATCGCATCATGCACGGCGACGAATGCGCCGGTGATACTCGCTGTACGCGTGCCGCCATCGGCTTGGATCACATCACAGTCGATTTGTATGGTGCGCTCGCCGAGTTTTTGCATATCGACTACGGCGCGGATGGAGCGGCCGATGAGGCGCTGAATTTCCTGCGTGCGACCCGATTGTTTGCCTTTCGCTGCTTCACGGTCCATGCGTGTGCCGGTCGAGCGCGGCAGCATGCCGTATTCAGCAGTAAGCCAACCTTGGCCGTTGCCTTTGAGAAAGTTCGGTACTTTTTCTTCCACGCTCGCGGTGCAAATCACTTTGGTGTGGCCGCATTCAATCAACACACTGCCTTCTGCGTGTTTGGTGTAGTGGCGCGTGATGCGTATCTCGCGTAATTGGTCGGGCTGGCGATTGCTAGGGCGGCTCATACATTTACCTTAATAAAAAATTCAATATAATCAAATGCTTACGTACTAAAGCTTAACGCGAAAATTTCTTGATCGTGCTCTGTATTTCAGCGATGGCTTTATCGATTTCCGCTTCCGTCACGTCCTCGTATTGTGATTGCTTGTCATTGAGCGACGCGCCCATTTCAGTGGTGAAAACATTCAGCGCCATTGCGTCGGTGATCACTTTTTTACCGTTGTCCGCCTCGGTGGCGATTTCATTTTCCCATGTCATCGCGACCACAGTGAGGTTGTCGGCTTTTTTGCCGCCGCGTTTTTCCGCCACTTGCATCAGGCCGGGCAAAGCATCGACGATGGATTGTTTGGTAATCGCGTTGCCAAGCTCTTCTTCCGGCAAGTACGCCCAGAATCCATCGGAGCTCAACATGATGGTATCGCCCACTGCGACTGGCACCGGATTGGCCAGCCACACCAGGGGCAACTGCGGTCCGCCGAGGCAATTATAAATACGATTACGCTCCGGATGTCTCGCCGCTTGCTCTTGCGTAATCAAGCCGGCGTCGAGCATTTGCTGCACGCGTGAATGGTCATTGGTGCGCGCGATAATTTTGCCCTCGCGAAAAAAATATAAGCGCGAGTCGCCGACATGCGCCCAGTAAGCTTTGCCGTTTTGGATCACGCAAGCGACGATGGTGGTGCGCGGCGATTCGCTTAAGCCGTTTTGCTCCGCGTATTCGAAAATCGCCTGATGCGCGGCGTGCAAAGTTTCGGACAAAAACTCGTAGGGGTTCTTGAGAAGTGTGCGCGCGTTACGCTGGAATCTTTCCACCAACAGCGAGACGGTTATTTCCGCCGCCACCTCGCCCTTAATATGCCCGCCCATTCCGTCGGCCACCGCCAGCAACAACGCATCTTTGCTGTACGAATACGCTACGCGGTCCTGATTGTTACGCCGCGCGCCGACCAGAGATTGTTGATAGATGGAAAAGCGCATGATTATTTGGCGCCGCTCTTGGCAGTTTTGGTTTTAGCCGCGGCTTTGGGTTTAGCGGGAGTTTTTTTCGGTGTGAGCTTTTGTTTGATTTTACCGAACAAAGTCGTCGTTCCTGCTTTGGGCGGCGTGGGTTCCATCAATAAGGCTTTTTGCAAGGCCATCACGCTATGCGGCCGCTCGTCCGAATCCAGCTTGAGGCACCAATCGATAATATTCAAAAACTCCACGCTATATTGTTCGCCCCACAAATCATGCGCCGAGGGCAGGTTATCTTTTTTCATGCGCTCGTTAGCCGCTTGCGGCGGCCCTCCGACCAGACAAGAGTAGATCGTCGCGCCGATACTATATATATCCGTCCACGGCCCCAAATCTTTCATGCCCAGATATTGCTCCGGTGCGGCGAAACCGTTGGTGTACATCGGCTTGAGTATCGGGCGGTCATTCGCCAGCGCTTGCCGCGCCGCGCCGAAATCGAGCAGCACCGGCGTGCCGTCCATGGCGATATAAATATTGGCCGGCTTGATGTCGAGATGCAACAGCTTATGCGTATGCACTTCGCGCAGGCCATTGAGCAGATTCATGAACAAACGGCGCATGAAACTCTCGGTGAATTGTTCGCGGTTATGCGTGATGTGATGTTGCAGCGTGCGCCCACGCATGAAGCCCATCACCATATACACCGTTTCGTTGGCGCGGAAAAAATTTTCCACACGCACGACATTGGGATGGGAAATTTTTGCCAGTGCTCGGCCTTCTTCAAAAAAACATTTCATGCCGTTGCGGAAATGCGCCAGTTTTTCTTCCGAAGTTACCGACACCACATCGCCGCCGGTACGCGCTACCAGCCCGGAGGGCAAATACTCTTTGATGGCCACGTCATTGCTATTCTCATCTTTGGCCAAATAGACGATGGAAAACCCGCCCGCGCTGAGCTGTTTTTCGATCCGGTAATTATTTAACCGGTATCCATTGGGTAGAGGTTCGTTCGGCTGGGATGCCATATTTGGCCGCGTTGCGCGGTATAATAATAATTAGTGCAGCCATTGTGGATTTTTGACGCAGGCTTGTAAAGCAAAACACGGCGGCTCCCCGCCAGAATAATCAACGAGACACCCCATGATTACGAGCATGACCGGCTTTGCCAACGTCTCTAAAGAATTCGACTTTGGCGCTATTTCCCTTGAGCTGCGCTCGGTCAACCACCGCTATCTGGAAATCCAGTTCCGCATGCCGGACGAATTCAAAAGCGTGGAAAATCCCATGCGCGAAGCCATCGTCGGCAAACTCACGCGCGGCAAAGTCGATTGCCGCATCGCCTTTGCGCCCAAGGCGAGCAGCAGCGGGACGCCGCAACTGAACGACCAAACCCTGGCGCAACTCGCCGAGCTGTCCGGCAAAATCACCCAACGCTTCCCCGGCCATCCGCCGATGTCGGTCGCAGAAATTTTGCGCTGGCCCGGCGTGGTCGATATGCCTGGCGTTTCGGCCGATATGTTACGCGAAGCGACCCTCGCGCTATTGAGCGACGCGCTGGCGCAATTACACGACACACGTTTACGCGAAGGCGCCAAGCTGAGCACCATGCTGCTAGAACGCGTGACAAAAATGGAAGAGCTGGCGAAAAAAACCGCGCCGTTGATCCCGCAAATCGTCAAAGGCTACGAAGAAAAACTCATGGCAAAAATTGCCGAATCGAATCTCACTCCCGACGATGAACGCATCCGTGCCGAAGTCGTGCTGTTCGCCAGCAAAGTCGATGTGGAAGAAGAGCTCGACCGCCTGAATGCGCATTTGTCCGAAGTGCGGCGTATTTTGAAAGCTGGTGGCGCTGCGGGCAAACGCCTGGATTTCCTGATGCAGGAATTGAACCGCGAAGCGAATACTTTAGGCTCCAAATCCGTCGCCGTGGATATTTCGCGCACCTCGATGGAACTCAAAGTGTTGATCGAACAAATGCGCGAACAAATACAGAATATAGAATAATGTCAGGCAATCTTTTTATCGTGTGGGCGCCGTCGGGCGCGGGCAAATCCAGCTTGATCGCGGCGCTGTT
>JAYVGF010000318.1:0-2307 GCA_043772415.1 Betaproteobacteria bacterium | reverse complement strand
AGCGGGGAATTGCTTCACATCTTGCGCATGCTTATTGCGCACATAAAGCTGAATTCCCGCGTCAACCGCAGGCACCATGAATTCTTCCATGTCGAGCTTTGGCTCGTTAGCGCCACTGGCAGAAAAATTAAATAAAATTAGCAGCATGGCTGAGAAAATTCGGAGTAGTGTTTTCATGTTTCCCTTTCAATCGTTTAATTGGAATGAACAAACTGAATATTACCGGGTATCAGTATTATTGTGGCGTGAAATTCAGGCAAGTACGGAATAAAGCAAACCCTCCGTCGTTCCCGCGCAGGCGGGAATCCAGCGCCTTTTGAGTAAAGTGTTTTACTTCAAAATATTTTGTGAAAGACGTTTTTATCTTGCTGGATTCCCGCCTACGCGGGAATGGCGGAGAGCGCACTAATTCCCCTCCCTTCCAAGGGGAGGGCTAGGGTGGGGATGGGCCAAAAACAAAAAAATGTAGGATGGGTGCAACCCATCACTCGCCCTGAAAATAAAAACGATGGGTTGCGCCCATCTTACAAATTCTCGTGGTCTTGCGCTGTGTAAAATAGCAAGCGAGAATTGGTGATCGGGATGGACGCGAGCAGCTAGGTGGGCTTTATCGATTCGCGCCTGAGCTGGATGCTGTGTTCATATTGGCTGCGCGCAGTCAGCGGGAATTAGGCAAAGCCAAGTAAAACTGTGATATTACAATCCGACGCGGTTCCTGTGTTCTTTTAAGAATTCATGCGCAGGAGGATGAATGAGCGGTACTGAAAATTCTTTTGTGCATTCATTTCGCCATATGTTTATAGCTTTACTATTGAGATCTGAACGCCATCTTATTTGGTATGTATCCAGCAATGAAAAATAGCCATGCTCAAAAAGCTTATCATGCAAACTGCAATAACAAATCAAATTAGATAATTTCCCGCGTGCTTCTGGCCTGTCGGCCCACCGAGCTATATGGCTTGTTACCAATAGCCTAGTATCGGAAACGTCGCAAAGCGCGCAACTATTTCGATAATGTTTCAAGGTGGCAGAGCGTAAAGCATTCATGCCTTTACGGACCCTAGTCTGTTTATGTTCATCAGAAACATAAATGTCGCCGATTGATAAATTTCCAGTTTCTGCTGCATTTTCTAAAACGTCATCGGGAAAATCTTCTTTTGCTGCATCAACCTCTACGCGGTTGAAAGTATAAATACCAGTGTTAGAAAAAAATAAATTTCCTTCATCACGTAATTCCTGGAGAACACGACTCACGGTTTGACTTGGAGTTCTTCCCGCACTATCCGTTTGCTGAATAATTAAATCAAGTTCTTCAGCTAGGAACGGGGCGCGCTCTATCTGAATAGTCTGGTGGCGTAATGAGAATCTTGTTAATGCAGAAAGTACAGCTTGATGCCATGTAGTTTTCATTTAAATCACCAAATAAATTTTGAAATGACGATCTAGTTTTATTTAATTTCTAAAAGTTCATTTCCAGCTCTTCGGTGATGAGAGAATCAAAAGTATTTTTAACTTCTTGAAATTTCCCAGCAGAAATTTTTTGCATTCGTTCGCCGCGTTCGCACAAAGCCCCTCGAAACCCGAGATAGTCTGGTTTGAGCAAGATCAGTTCCGTTGCATTACTAATGCTTAGTGAACCAGCAAGTCCACACAGCAATTTTATCTCATGAGATAACGAAATAAATTCAATTAAAACAATAAGTTGCATGTGATCACTCAATGAGCCATTTTGCTTATCGGCAGTATCTAACATCACCCCATGAAACCCCGCTTTAGCTAAATCATCCAGCAAAGAAAAATCCGGTTGCTGGTCGGCGAACAACACACAGATGAGTTTGTGTTGTTGTGCGAGTGGCGATAGGGCGGTGATGCAATCGCGTACATTGTTTGATTTGAAAAATCCTATTTTGATGTAATCGACGCCGGTTTTCGCCGTTGCTTCGACTGCTTGGCAAAGTATTTCTGGCACCATCGGCAAATCGCCGATGGTGGCGCTGACGGGTGTTTGTTTGTTGATCATTTTGACTATGGCGCGGATGTCGTCGAGCGGCAGTGCGCCGAGTGCGCCTGCCAGGGGATTTTTCAGGTCGATGATGTCTGCGCCGCCGTCGAGGGCGATTTTTGCTTCTTCCAGGTTCATGACGCTGGCGAGTAGCTTGGTTCTATGCGGTTCGGTTTGCGGCGCCTGGTTTGTTGGTAAAGCGGTCATGCGGTTTTTTCTGTTTGGAGTTTGACTTTGTGTGCGGCGATTTTTTCTAGCAGCCAGGTCCAGGCTTCGCGTTCTCTTGGTCCGGCGGTTTTTTCGAT
>JAYVGF010000317.1:0-5614 GCA_043772415.1 Betaproteobacteria bacterium | reverse complement strand
GGGCCGACGACGCCGACGGTGCCGACCACTTTGCCATCGACTTCATACGGTGCGGTGACGACGGAGAATTCGTCCAGCGGCGTCATGCCTGATTCGCCGCCGATAAAAATTTTCACACCTTGCGCTTGTGCGCTGATTTCGAGCAATTGCATGAGCGAACTTTTTTGCTCGAAGGCGTCAAACAATTTGCGCAGGCTCGCCATGTTGGATGAGAGTTCATGTACGTTCAACAAGTTCCGCTCGCCCGACAACACGATGCTGTCGCTCTCGCGCCGCGCGTCGCTGCCGGTCTCGACCACGGCTTGCATCAGTTGCGAAATATCCATGTGCAATTGATTCAATTCTTTTTTCACCGCATCGCGTACCGTTTCAAATTCGCGCCCGGCGTAGTTGGCGTTGAGATAATTGCCCGCTTCGATCAACTGCGCCGGTGTATAGGATTTGTCGGTGATAATAATGCGGTTTTGCACATCGCCTTCCGCGGTGACGATAATCAGCAACACGCGTTTTTCCGATAGGCGCATGAATTCGACATGGCGAAACGCGGTGCTGCGACGTTTCGGCGTCATCACCACGCCGGCGAATTGTGTCAGCTCTGACAACAAATGCGAAGCCAACGTGATCAACTTTTGCGGGTCGTCCGGATGCAATTGGCCTTCGAGCTGATTCACTTCAGCTTGCTGCAAAGGCTTGATAGTGAGCAAGGTATCGACAAAAAACCGATAGCCCAGCGGCGTCGGCACGCGACCGGCCGACGTATGCGGGCTGGTGATGAAGCCCATTTCTTCGAGATCCGCCATCACATTGCGGATCGAAGCAGGGGACAACTCCATACCGGAAAATTTTGACAGCGCGCGCGAGCCGACCGGTTGCCCCTCGGCGATGTAACGCTCGATGAGAATTTTCAGCAGGGATTGGGCGCGGTCGTTGAGCATGGGGTTATTTTACACGACATTCAGTTGTGGCAAGGGTTCGCGATCTGAATCCGGTTCATTTTTCACACCGGTTATGGTTTAATCGTCGTCTATGAACCAACAATTCAAAACTATAGGTCTCATTGGCCGCCCCGACACTCCTTCGCTGGCCGAGCATATTCAATCGCTGATGCAATATCTTGCCACGCGCAAGGTGGCGTTGCTGTTGGAAAAAAATACCGCGCGGCAAACCGGTATCAGCGTTGCGACAGCGCTGGAGCTGAAACATTTATGCGGCCAAGTCGATCTGGTCTTGGTGATGGGCGGCGACGGCACAATGCTTTCCGCCGCGCGCACGGTCGCGCCGTTTAATATTCCGATGGTCGGCATCAATCTTGGGCGCTTGGGTTTTCTCACTGACATTCCGATCACCGAAACGCAGAACATGCTCGGCGGCATCCTCGACGGCGATTACACCTCGGAAAAACGGTTGTTGCTCAATGCGGAAATCATCCGCGCGGGCAAACAAGTGTTTGCCACAGTCGCCCTGAACGATGTCGTCATCAGTCGCGGTGCGATGGGCAGCATGATCGAATTTGAAGTGTTTGTGGATGATTTGATCGTGTATAACCTACGTTCCGACGGCGTCATAGTCGCCACGCCGACTGGTTCGACGGCTTATGCACTGTCAGCGGGCGGGCCGATTTTGCATCCGCATCTGAGCGCGTTCACCCTGGTGCCGATCAGCCCGCACACGCTTTCCAATCGACCCATCGTGTTGTCGAGCGATTCCGAAGTCACCGTAAAGTTAATTCGCGGTGCGAATGCGCGGGTGAATTTTGATGTGCAATCTTTTTTCGACATCCATCCCGGTGACGAAGTATTCGTCAAAGCCAACGACAATCCGATCCGTCTGATACACCCCAAAGGTTACAGCTACTACGCCATGTTGCGCGAGAAGTTGCATTGGAGCGAAAAGCTGTAAATGTTGCGTTCCCTGTCCATCCGCGATTACGTCATAGTCGATACGCTCGAGCTGGAATTCAGCGACGGCTTCACTGTCCTCACCGGCGAAACCGGTGCGGGCAAATCCATACTCATTGATGCGCTGTCGGTCGCATTAGGCGAGCGCGCCGAAGCGGGCGTAGTGCGTCCCGGCGCCAGCAAAGCAGAAGTCAGCGCAGAGTTTGACGTGGAGAAAACTTCACCGTTGCGCGATTGGCTGACGCAAAATGATTTCAATGCCGACGAACCGACTTGCTTATTAAGAAGAGTCGTCGATGCGGCTGGCAAGAGTCGCGGCTTCATCAACGGCAGCGCCGCAACCCTGGCGCAAATGCGCGAAGCGGGCGAAATGTTGATCGATATTCACGGTCAACATGCGCATCAATCGTTGTTGAAGCCAGATGTGCAGCGCAACTTGCTCGACGGTTACGCAGGCTTGCAAACCCAAGCGCAAGATGTGCGCGCGACATATAAGGTATGGCATAGCTTGCATCAAGCGCGCATTGCGCGGGAGAAAAACGCCGCTGCATTTGCCGCCGAACGCGATGGTTTGCAATATCAAGTTAAAGAATTGATTTCATTGAGTTTTTCGGCAGATACGTGGGTGGAGTTACAAGCCGATCATTCACGCCTCGCGCACGCTGCCAGCTTGATCGAAGGCGCGCAACAAAGTCTCGATGAACTGGAAGAAAACGACAATGCATTAGTGTCGCAAGTCACCGCGCTCACGTCCAAGTTGAGCCAATTAGTCGAATACGATCCGCAATTAAAAGAAGTGATTGATGTGCTGGAACCGGCGCAAATCCAATTGCAGGAAGCCGCGTATGCGCTGCGTCATTATGTGCAAAAACTCGATCTTGACCCCGCGCGCTTGAAACAAGTCGAAGCGCGCATGGATGCGATTCATAACGCTGCGCGCAAATACCGCGTCAAACCCGATGGCCTTGCAGACTTGTTGCTGAAATCACAAGCGCGCTTGGAAGAGCTCGGCGGCGACGAAGGCGACGAAGAGCTAGGCAAAAAAGAATCCGCCGCGCACGCAAAATTTATTGACGCGGCAAAAAAATTATCCACGTCACGCAAAAAAGCCGCCAAAGAATTCAGCAAAAAAATCACCGACGCCATGCAAACCTTGGCGATGGAAGGCGGTTCGTTTGACGCCGCGCTCATCGAACTCGCCGAACCCAACGCTCACGGCGCCGAGCAAATCGAATTCCGCGTCGCCGCGCACAAAGGCATGACCGCAGGCTCGTTAGCCAAAGTCGCCTCCGGCGGCGAATTGTCGCGCGTCAGCTTGGCGATCCAAGTAATCGCCAGCAAAGTCGCCGCCGTACCAACGCTGATCTTCGACGAAGTCGATGCCGGAATCGGCGGGCGCGTCGCCGAAATCGTCGGGCAAATGTTGCAAACTTTGGGCAAACAATTTCAAGTGCTCTGCGTCACCCATCTACCGCAAGTCGCCGCCTGCGGCGATCAGCAATGGAGCGTAGCCAAGTCATCCGCCAACGGCACCGTCCGCTCGCAAATCACCGCGCTAGATAAAAAAGCCAGAGTCGAAGAAATTGCGCGGATGTTGGGTGGGGTGAAAATTACTGAGACTACGCGGAAACATGCGGCGGAGATGTTGGGGAAGTAATAATAAATGGAAATTGTTATAAAAATATTTAATGCATTTATTTCCCGAGCCCACTAATAATTATTATCAGGATAATTACTTCTACCTCGGCCCGTAAGCTGAGCCGATAAGCCCAGAGTTTTCAGTAGTGATCAATGAGAGACGTGCACGCCTGAAAGTAAAGCTGGGCTTGTCAGCCCAGCCTACTGTGCTACAGCTTTACGATTGGTAGGGTGCGCCGTGCGCACGCGTTGCAATTTGTCAGCGATTGGTAATGTTATTCACAGCCTTACGCGTGCGCGCGGCGCACTCTACTCATTGTCATTCTGACCCTGAGATTGTCGAAGGGGAAGAATCTGCTCTGACGCGTTTTAAATCAAAACCTAAAAGCAGTTCCTTCGCTATTGCTCAGGATGACAGCTTTTAGGCTGGGCTGATAAGCCCAGCGTTTTTCAGTGGCAACTGATCCGAGCAATGCAATGTCTGAAAGTTGTGCTGGGCGTTTCAGCCCAACCTACTGTGCTGCAGCATTGTGATTGGTAGGATGCGCTTCGTACCTCTGCACATCATATTAACTGGTTACCCGTTTACGTGGGTTCTTTGCTGTACCACTTGTAACGCGTGTTGGCTTTTCCGCTAACCGACCCGTAATGTATTTGTGCAGTACGCTGGCAATCAGCGTCTGATAAGGGACGCCTTCTTCCAACGCCTTCACTTGTATATCGCTCAAGTCCGAGGAGGTGAGGCGAATATTAACTCTGCGATCTTTAATGGCAGTGGCTCTTGCCGCAGCTTTTAATTTGGCAAGTTCCCCTTTGCTGGCGACGGATTTCAGTTTGCTTTTTTCGTAAGCGGTCAGCATTTCCATTTCATATGCATCGACTTTAGACATTGGGTTCACCTTGATTCAAATAATCCCGGGTCGCTTTGCGGCTGGGGATGATGGTTTTGAGAAAATAATGGTCTTTTTCTTCGATGAAAGGCACCAGGTAAACATAGCTGTTAAACGTCACAACCATTACGCGTTGGTTTGGGTATTTGGTTTTGTTTGGATGTTCCAATATGTCGAGCAATCCTCCGGACTCAATAGCGACGACGATGTTTTCAAAAGACAAGCCACGGCCATCCGTTAACGCTAGATTTTTTTCGGGATTCCAGCGGAAAGTCTTCATGAACGAATTTTATTATAATGTGTGCCTTTTGTCACCAAGGCAGTAGGATGTGTTGAGGCATGCGGCGCTTCGTGCGCGACGGATGCGCCTCATGCGTCGGCACATCCTTCAAAATCCCGTTTTTCGTAGTGCATTGATTAAATGGAATTTTTCGCACATTTTTGAGCAAGAATAAATTCTCCCAAATGCGCGAGTTACAACCACCTTCTATTCCCCTCATAAATCCAGTACAATCATGGGCTTTTCCCTGCTGGCAATTCACCGCCGGTTTTTTGTAGTCCTTGCCTCACCGTCTGCATAACGGGAGGTTTAACCCATAAGGAGATTCATCTATGCGTCATTATGAAGTGGTTTTTATTGTCCATCCGGACCAAAGCGAGCAGGTGCCAGCCATGGTGGAGCGTTATCGCGCCATGGTTACGCAACACGGCGGCCTGATTCACCGCCTTGAGGATTGGGGTCGTCGTCAGATGGCTTACCCGATTGCCAAGGTTCACAAAGCTCATTACGTGTTGATGAACATCGAGATTCCGCAGGAAACGCTCGATGAACTCGAACACGCATTCAAATTCAACGACGCGGTTCTGCGCCACCTTATCATCAGCATGGACGAAGCGGTTACCGCGCCTTCCATTATGATGAAAGAGGAAAAGTCGAAGTCGCTGACAGGCGGCCCGGCAGCGGCGGAAGAAGCGTCTGCGGCTCCAACCGCGCAAACCACCGCAGCGGCCTAAAGCCGGTGTGGACGAACGCAACACAGTTACGTTAAGCGGTGAGGTTGTAGCCAAAGACATATTGCGCACCACCCCGGCGGGCATTCCGATTATCGAATTCCGCCTCAAGCATAGTTCGCAACAGATGGAAGCGGGCATGCAGCGGGACGTGCAATGTGAACTGGCGGTGATGGC
>JAYVGF010000316.1:0-2288 GCA_043772415.1 Betaproteobacteria bacterium | reverse complement strand
GCTTGAGATACACGTAGCCTTCTTTCGCCTGCAGCCGTGCGATTTCGGCGACGCCGGATGGAACGATCGACGCTTCGGGTATGACCTTAGCCTTATCGATATTGCGCGACACCAAGGTGTTATTGCAGACACGGAAATCAACTTTGCGATTGGCCAGCTCGGCCACGGTCGCGTCATAGGCGTTGCCTTTCGCGTCCTTCGCGCCTTCGAGCAAGAAATCGATGCCGGGTCCGTGGGTGACGACCGTGATTTTCGCCTTCGGGCTGGCGTCGAGATGGTTGCGCACGTTGCGCAACGCGGCCGCTGCATGGGTGCTGTCATTCATGTGGTACACCACTTTTTCTTCACGCTCCTGCGCCGACACGTTCACGCTGCCGACGGCCAAAGCCAGTGCTACGATTGCCGTGCCAAATATCGATTGCATGATTTTTTCTCCAGAGGATGTTGAAGCAATAATAAACGGCCTTGGCACGGATGACTTGGGCCCAAGGCCGTTTACATTAGAACTTTTTACCCCATGCGACGCCGAATGAGCTCTGGCTCATGCCGATGGTTTCGTTGCCGCCTGCGCCATTGAACAACGCGGGCGAGTTGAGGAACGATGGGCCGGAGACGGTTTCGCGCGGCGCATACATCAAAGCCGCCGTGATTTCGTTATCCTTGCTCGGCGCGTAAGTCATGCCCAGTGTGTAATGGCTTTGCACTACGCCCGGCGCCAGAATGTTGAACGACACATCCTGCGAGCGGATCGGGTTGCTGCTGTGGTTGTAGCCGCCGCGCAAGGTGAGTTGGCTATCCATTTTGTAATCTACGCCGAGCTTGACCACATCCACGTCCTGCCAGCCGAAGCCCGGCCCATTAGCTGCGCCTAGCGGTGCCTGGTTAGCACTGCTGTTGCCGATGGAGGCCACTTTGCTATAGCTGATACGCTGATAATCCAGCGCCACCGTCATGCCGGGCAGGGCGGCGAATGCCACGCCGAGGCTATAGTTTTCCGGAATATCGAAACCGCCGTTTTCTGCGAAGAGGCCTTTGTATTTATTGAACTCGCCCATTTTCATTTTGCTCGCATAGGCTGCGCCAATGCTCACCTTGTCGCTGATTTTGCCCATATAGCCGATGCGGATACCGTAGCCGGTTGAGGAGTCATAACCGTTGTTGGTAACGCTGCCGGGTGCGCCAGTGAAGGGCGGAAAGCCGGGCGGATTGTTAAATGCCTGCAATCCTTCCGCCTTGAAGCGCTGGTAGCCGAACAGCAGCGCAGCACCGATGGCATGATCAGGATTGATTTTATAAGCGGCTGTCGGCGCGATGATCAGTTGGGATAAATCCACGCCCACACTGCCGCCGCCGCACAATATATTGGCAGGCGCAAATGTGGTCGGGCTGTCAGGGCATTGAAACGAACCCTGCGGATAGCTGGTGTTCATGCCGCCGTTGCCGTACACCGTGATGCCCAGCGACGAATCGCTGCTGTACATATAGTTGTAGCCAAACTCAGGAATAAAAAAATTTTCACGCCCGCTATCGACTTTGCCGTTGATGGGCGGGATGCCCGCGCCGCTGCGCACGGCATCGCGTTCTGGACGAAACCAATCGACGCCGAGGTCCATCCGATTGCCGGCCCACACCATGCTGGCGGGGTTGTTCGCGCCGCCTATGCTGTCTTGCGCCAGCGCAGTTGCCGCGCCGCCCATGCCCTTGGATTTCAAACCATAGCCGTGCGAAAAATAACCGTCGGTTGCCTGCGCCGTCATAGGCAGCGCCAAACCGATGGCCAGATAAATTGCAGCTTGTGTTATTTTTTTCATGTTTACTTCCCCTCGAAAGTGAATGTGGATAATGTTTTTTTGGAAATTTATGTCATAAAAACTTTATTATAATCAATTAGTTACATTTAATCCTAATCCATGCTTATTTTGCCAAAGATTCTTTTTCCATAAGCAAATAAGTGCCATACGCATTGATGCGGTTAGCTGCGTTAAACGCAGGCACTTGGGCAAATTGGCTCCAGTCGGTTTTGGCATAAGCCTCTTCGAACGGCACAAAATCCGCGACCGCTTTGCCCATTACCTGACGCAAATAAATCAGATAGTCCTGCGTCAATTTCAAATCGACTGCCGGATCGGTTGAAACTTTACCATGCCCGGTCACCATCAGCTTGGGTTTGAGTTCGAGTAATTTATGCATGGTTTGCAGCCAGCGTTTGCTGTCCGCTTCGCCGACGAAAGGAATGCGGCCGGTAAAAATAATATCACCGGAAAAAAACACCTGGTCCTCGCGCACCA
>JAYVGF010000315.1:0-5235 GCA_043772415.1 Betaproteobacteria bacterium | reverse complement strand
ACACGTTGGTCGCGCGTGCGCGAGTTGCGCGCCGACGTATTGAAAAAAATGGAAGAAGTCCGCGTGTCCGGCGCGATCGGTTCATCACTCGCCGCCAATGTCACCGTAGTAGCGCAAGATGATGACGCAAGATTTTTGCAAAGCTTCGCCGACGATTTGCGTTTTGTGTTTATTTCCTCGCAAGCGACAGTCAAAAATGGCGCGACGGGTGAGATGGAAATCTTGGTGACGGCGAGCACGGATAAAAAATGCGAGCGCTGCTGGCATTACCGCAGCGACGTCGGCGCGGATGCCAATCATGCGCCATTATGCGGACGCTGCGTGAGCAATTTGTATGGCTCAGGCGAGAAACGAACCTATGCTTAATTTTGTCGCGGGGAAAAAATGGACTACATGGTTGTGGCTCAGCGCATTGGTTATTGTGCTCGATCAAATCACTAAAGTGGCGATTGAAAAGCATTTTGCGTTCGGGGAGAGTTTGACTATTACGTCGTTTTTCAATTTGGTATTGGCATATAACAAGGGCGCGGCGTTTAGTTTTCTGGCCGATGCAGGCGGTTGGCAAAAATGGTTTTTCATTTTTATTTCCGTCGCAGCATCGGTGTTGATTACTTATTTATTGCGCAAACACGCAAATGAAAAATGGTTTTGCCTCGCGTTGGCGCTGATACTCGGCGGGGCGTTGGGTAATTTGATCGACCGTTTTTTGTACGGCCATGTGATTGATTTCGTCCAAGTGCACGGGGCAGGTTATTATTTCCCTGCTTTTAACGTTGCCGATTCCGCGATTACGCTAGGCGCAATCTTGTTGATTTTGCACAGCTTCAAAAAACCCGCCTGACAGTAATGCGCCGCAGGAAAAGTTCCTTCCCCTTCAAGGGGAAGGTTAGGATGGGGATGGGTGAAAATGCTATCCCTCCGAGCCGACCCCCAACGTAAGAATACGCGGTAAAATACCTTATTGAATTTTCAGGAACACATCATGGAAGTCTTATTAGCCAATCCCCGTGGTTTTTGCGCCGGTGTCGATCGCGCGATTGATATCGTCGAACAAGCGCTGGTGCTCTATGGCGCGCCGATTTATGTGCGCCACGAAGTGGTTCATAACAAATTCGTCGTCGATGGCCTCAAAGCCAAGGGCGCGATATTTATTGAAGAATTAACCGATGTGCCAACCGGCAGCACGTTGATCTACAGCGCCCACGGTGTGGCGAAGGAAGTGCGGCGCGAAGCCGAAGCGCGCGGCCTGAAAATTTTCGACGCAACGTGCCCGCTGGTGACCAAAGTGCATGTCGAAGTAGCGAAAATGCATAACGCCGGCAAAGAAATCATCATGATCGGTCACGCCGGTCACCCCGAAGTCGCAGGTACTATGGGCCAATGCGAAGGCGGCATGTATTTGGTGGAAAACGAAGCCGACGTCGCCAAACTCAAAGTGAAAAACGAAAACGAAGTCGCTTTCGTCACGCAAACCACTTTGTCCGTCGATGATGCCAGCCGTATTATCGACGCACTAAAAAAACGTTTCCCCAAAATCATCGGCCCGAAAAAAGACGACATCTGCTACGCCACGCAAAATCGCCAGGACGCAGTGAAATTCATGGCCAAAAAATGCGACCTCGTCATCGTCGTCGGCTCGCCCTCCAGCTCCAATTCTAACCGCTTGCGTGACGTGGCCAACAATTTCGGTGTCGAAGCTTATCTCATAGACAACGCAGGTGAGCTGAAGGCGGAATGGTTGAAAGACAAAAAAAATATCGGCGTCAGCGCCGGCGCCTCCGCGCCGGAAGTGTTGGTGCAAGAAGTCATCGCGCGCCTAAAGCAACTCGGCGCAGGGAGTGTGAAAGAGTTGGATGGTATTACTGAGAATGTCACTTTCCCAATGCCAAAAAATCTGATTCCAATACAAGTTGTAAAATAATTACTTCAACTTGAAAACAAAAAAGCCTCGCATCGCGAGGCTTTTTTTACTGCAGATTAAATTTAAGGATTTATGTTCCAGAGCCATCTCCCCAGCATTTAGCCACACTTCCCGTGCCGCCGCTGACCCCGCGCACCCCCATATTGGTCAGGGTCAAGCCTGAGCAACCATCCGCCGTATCCATATTCGCTGTTGGTGTGGCCAATAATGTATATCCCGTCGCAGTCGCGGTAGGCAAAGTAATGTCATACATGACATAGTTACCGGTCGTGTTCTTGGGTGAGGTTGCATTAAGCCCGGTTGTAGCTGTAAAGGTTGCACCTGCAAAAGTATCGTTAGTGGAATAAAAGCTTTGCAGGCGCTGCGCGTTTTCCAACAAGATGGCTTTGGCTTCACCGCGCTTGGCTTTGCGCACGTAATCCCGATAAGCCGGAAAGGCAATCGCCGACAGTATGCCGATAATCGCTATCACGATCATCAGCTCGATCAAAGTAAATCCGCGAACCGACCTGCCTTGCGCAGGCCGGCTAAAGTTGACCTTGATCATTGACGTAACTCCCGCCAGTTGACACGACCTTGATCCGACGAGGATCCACAAACAACCCCATTGCCCGGGACGCACTTGCCAGGTGGTGGTGTAGGTGTAGGAGTTGGGCAGGTGTTGGTCAATGCACAGCCTGTGATAGGTTGAATAAAGGTTTTCGGGTCATTTGCGCCTGGCGCCGCCGTGCCTTGAGAGCCGGGCGCCATATCCAGGGGAGGATTTTTTCTCCAGCCGGTATTGCCGTAACATATGTTAGCGTCTTCATGCCAGTAGGTGGAGTACTCGACCAGCCAGTAATTAGTCATATTGTCTTGCGTAGGCTTAAGTCGCCAACCCAAATCCGGGCGACCAGGGACGTTCATCTCAATTTGGTCAGCCTTTGTGTTGGCACGGATAACCTGAAAGGTCAACGCACCATCGCGCCACTCGCCAAGCGGCCCCATTTTATTAGCGTCCTTGACGCAGCCGGGAACAGTCGGCAGCAGACCGGCACGAAAATCGCCGGTTTTCGCCCAATCTTGGGTGGAAAAAGTATCAATCGGCATATTGAACTGGAAATTGGTCACGTTTGAATAATTGTAAATAGGAGCTTGCACCAAAACATCGGCAGCCGTTGCCGCCCTGGCCCATGGCAACTCGAGAACATTGATATAACCCCCGGAGCCCAGTTGAAGAGCCACCGCCGGGCTCCAAGCCTGATTCATCACCAGAACTTTGAAATCAGTTGAGGTCGTAAAATTTGTGCCATCAATGTTATAGCTAATATTGGCCAAAGCCTCGCTGGGATTCAGAAAGTTGACCCCCGTGACTTGAAACTTGTCATCGTATTCGTGTGTGTGTTTTGCGACCGGCACAACATAACCGGGCACCGCCGGAGCAGATTTGTTGGTGGGCGTACCGTCAAAACGGTCCACGTCAAAGTGACCACCATCCACGCCGGAAGGCGTAGGTGCTGGGGGTTTGTTATTATCTTTATTGCTACTAAAAACACTAAAGCTGCCCACATTTAGCTCAACCGCCTGCGAGCGTACGCCTGAACCCAACATCACACCTGCAGGATTGGCGCCGTCAGAGAGATTATCCGCAGTGTTAAATTGCGCATCGCTATTCATATCGATGCGTGGTTTGGTAAAGCCGCCTCCGGTAAGGGCGTTTAGCTGCATGTACCAGTTTTCGCCATCTAACGACCCTACCGTTTTAATAGTGGGATTGGTAGTACTGAAAAGATAAACGCCATCAGAGATGTAGGAGCCGTCGCCAACCAGTCGTTCGCCTCCTATGGGTAAAGGGGTTTTCCAGCCCTTATGGTTGCCTGCAGTCCAATTAGGCACAGTGGAAGATACCTTGCGTCCGCGTAGTGCCGGCGTGACACCGGTGTAGGTTACTTCTAATAGAGTCTGGCCAAGCAGCGTGGTGTTAGTGACCGGCGCCTGAGTCCAAATACCATAGGCATAATGGGTAGCAGTATCGCCGGCATCACTCGCCACTAACATGCGACCTGTAGTAAAGGTGACCATCAAGCCACCAACCGGGTGACGCATAATCGACGGTGCGCTGGTGATAGCTTGGGCGGGGTTGGTGGTGAATAACTTGGTCCCAGTTAATCCATTTTTCCCAGTAGGAATAATAGAACTAAGGTCGAACTCCCACAATTTGCCATCGATATCACCGGCATAGGCCTTATCGACATAACCATCCGCATTGGTATCAGCAAGGCTGGCGGTGGAAAGACCGTTTGCTGCGGGTGAGCTACCAACGGCACCATCACCTGTCATCATGATACTTATCGGGAAGCCGTTAAATGCGTCGATCACATATAAGGCTGCCTTGCCTGTTCCCGGAGTCACGTTATTGTAGCCATTGCCTACCACCACCACCGGGAACGGGGTGGGAGAAGAGGAAGAAGCCGGGGGTTGCAGCATGACTATGGCAGGAGCGGCATAAGTGTGACCTAACTCCGCATAAGTATTATCGTTAAAGACGGAAGTGGCGGCACCAGTGGCGGAAGCGGCAAAGTAACCGCCGGACTCAGTAATATCCCAGAGTACTTTTCCTGGTAACGTGGCTCCAGTGAGGTTGGCATCGGACACGTCGATTGCAAACAGGCCTTTGCCGCCCCCTCCCAGAGTACCAACTAGTATAGTTTTGGTGACACTGTTTTTGGTCACCTTACGTACGGCTAGACGGCCATCAACAAAATATTTATGTACATAGGGATCGACGGTCAAACCTCCCAGTTTAGGTAAAATAGCCGCCGGGACGTAGGCCCAGCGTTCATTACCATATTCAGCACTAGCAGGGTCAGCATTGAAAGCATGCAACATGCCATCATTGGCACCGACAAACACGGTTTTCAGGCCATTGTCATCAACGGAATATACTGGGGTGGAATGAATAATGTCGCCAAGTTTGTGAGCGCGGGCGCGATAATTCAAGCCATTTGGTTTCACGTTAGCAGTATCACCGCGAACATAATTAACAATCGCGTTACACGTCGCTGGAGTGGTTCCGACCATTACCGGCTTAGGATTGACAGTCGTCACGGTGCACAGGTTGTTAGAGTCAGTAAATGCCTGCGGGCTCGTTTTGCCCAGGGTCGCGATGTTACGGGCAGTCGGGGTCAGGGCATCAAGCTTGTCTTGCACGCCGAACTTGGGTGTCGTGGTGCCGTCTGTCCAGTCGTCGGTTGCCGAAATGGCGCCTCCAGCGCTTATCGAATAAGAGTGCAGGTTTCCGCTCCAATCAGAGTTGTCGTACTCAACCGAGAAGA